>CAKZOF010000323.1 GCA_937135995.1 uncultured Pyrinomonas sp. | reverse complement strand
CGCAGTTCGACGTAGCCGAGGCCGAATTCGCGCGCGGCGATGTGCAGGGCGCGCTCCAAGTCCTGTGTGATCTCGTCGGTGAAAACGGAAAGTTTGAACACCATCGCTCTCGAGTCCTCGCAGCCGTTCGAAAAGGCACTCGCGCCGCGAACACGGGGCGTTTGATTGCCGCCGCCCCTTTTGTTCCGATTTTGAACTGATGGCCTAGACCTTGATCCCGAGGCGCTCTTCGACGTAGCGCTTGCTGATCAGCGCCGAGTCGCGCGGCGTGCGCGATTTGTCGGGAACGGCATCCAGTTCAATGATCGCCCACCCGCGGAAATTGACTTCGCGCATGGCCGCGAACACGCCCGGCAGATCGACGCGCCCGCGTCCGAGTTCGACGAAACGATAGTCGCGGCGCCCGTCCGGGCCAGTCGGTTCCACATCCTTGATGTGGAAGAAGAGCAAGCGGTCGCGGTAACGTTTAATGGCGCGCACCGGATCGCCGCCACCTTGATGATAATGGGCGACGTCCAATTCGAGTTTGACGTAACGCGGATCGGCGCTGTCAAGGATGCGGTCGACCTCGTCGGGCGCTTCGCCGAGGCTGTGCATATGGTTGTGGTAGCCGAGCGGAATGCCCAGATCGGCGGTGCGCCGCCCGATCTCGGTCAGCAGACGACCCAAGCGCTTGAAATCTTCCGCCGTCGGCGCGCCCTTCGGAGGACGCGCCGCATCGGTCACCTGCAAATACAACCCGCCAGCGTCGCGCACGAAGCGGGCATGATCAACGTGTTTGCGAACCTCTTCGTTGGCGTCGGTCGCCGTCTGTACGCCGCCGCTCGAGAGCGCAACGAACTGTAGTTTGTGTTGCGCCAGCAGGTCGCGCAAGCGCGCCGGATCTTTGCCAACATCTTTGAAGATGTTGGTCCGCAGTTGTATGCCGCGAAAACCGAGTTCGGCGATCTCGCGGATGGCGCGCATGTTGTCATCGCCCCATGTGATGGCATGGTAGCCGAAGCGGATCTCCGCTGGCGCGGGCGTGATCGGGCGGCGGAAGACTGAAAGATCGGTCGGTGGATAAAGCGGCTCGGCCACAGCGCCCACGCCGCGCGTGGCAAAGGCCGCAGCGCTCGCGCTCAATCCGGCGATGAAGTGGCGTCGTGAAAGTTTCATCTCAATCAACGCTCCTGCGTCCTTGTGGTAGAGAGATCATATGCAGGTCGGCAGCGATTTGCAAACCAAAAGTTCAAATTCAGAACTAATTGCCGTCGAAAAGCTCAGCCTCGGGCGCGACCAAGTAGAGATCGCGCCCAGCGCGCTCGACCACCAGCGTCTCCGGGTCGGAAGCGTAATCCTCCGGGCGAAAGGCGCGGTGGTCCAGCCAGCCCAGCCCGACGCGCGCGCATGTTTGCTGATCTATTTGTGAAGCGAGCGTGATCCGGTAGCGCGGCACGATGCGGCCATGCGCGTCGCGGCGGCTGGCGTAGGCAACGTGAGCCAGATGCGCGGCGACGCAAAGATGCGCACGCAGTTCGGACGACTGCGCGACCCATTCCTTGACCTGTTCGAGCGGCGCATAGCCGTAACGCTCGATCAGTGCGCCATGCGTTTGCGACAGGCGCGCAAGCTGCGGCGCGTAGATGATGAGTTCACCGCCTTCTTCGATGATGCTGCCGAGTTTGTAACTCGCCTTGCCGCCCACCCACATCTCGTCGTAATGCTCGTCGAGCAACGCGACCACGCGGCGGTAGCGTCTGCCGGTGTATTTGATGTGCAACTGGCGGCTGATCTCGGCGGCGCGCCGGAAAGCGAGGCGGATGTCGCCAGCGAAAAGAGCGTGCGTGCGAAGGTGCGACGAGTCGCGCACGACCACCGAGTTGATGGAGATGATGCGCGGCGCGAGCCGTTCGGTGGCGGCTTCAATCAGGTGGCGCGTTGGCGTTTCAATGCGCCCGATGACACGCTCGATGG
>CAKZOF010000322.1 GCA_937135995.1 uncultured Pyrinomonas sp. | reverse complement strand
ATCTTCGTTGTTAACCACGTTTCGCTACTTCTTGACCAAGTCTTTGGCGAGCGCTGTGTGTAATAGGGCGCGGGCGCGCGTGATGCACATTTGAAGCAAAGGCGTTTGCGGAAGCTTCTCGCTCAAATCGAGTACGGCTTCAAGGTCTCGGCGCGCTCCATCGAGATCGCCGAGCAAAAGGTGTGCTTCGCCGCGATTGATCAGCGCCGTGAAGTCCTGAGGGTCGGCGGCCAGCGTCGCTTCTAAGTAGGGCAGAGCGCGTTCCGGTTGTCCGTTGCGTAACCACAGGGCGCCGAGCGCTGATTGAAAGTATGCGGTCGCCGGGGCCAGCGCCGCCAAGCCTTCGAAGATGGTGATCGCTTCTTGATAACGGCCTTGTTCGGCGAGCCAATAGGCGAGGTCTGCCACCAGACGGATCTCTTCGGTGGTCCAGCCGCTCGCTGCGCCGAGCGAGGCGCGGCCTTGCAGCCAGTCGACGATGGGACGATCCGGACGATCCATGTTCGCTCCCTTGAGCATACAAAATATCACGTGCGGGGCGAGGAGCGTAGCGGAGCACGTCGGTTCGATTTCACGATGCCGGACAGGGGCGGAAGGCCGCGTGTTCCTTCGCCGCTCTCTTGAGAAATCGGGCATCATGAATACAATGAGCGACGAATCACGTGGCGTCGATCACGGCGAGGAGGGCACATGGAGCACCTGCTGGCACAGTTCTTCGATCATCTGCGGTACGAGCGAAACGCGAGCGAGCACACGTTGCGCAACTACGCCATCGATCTCGGGCAGTTCTACGATTATCTGGCGCCCGCCGATCCGCAAACGGGCGCGCGCCGTGCGGTGGATGTGCGCCAGATTGATCACATCACGATTCGCGAGTGGCTTGCGCAGCTTCACGCCGAGAAGAAGAAGAAGAGCTCCATTGCGCGTAAGCTCGCGGCACTGCGCACCTTTTTCCAGTTCTTGATCCGCGAAGGCGTGTTGGAAACCAACCCAGCCAAGCTCGTTTCGACACCGCGGTTGGAGAAGAAGCTTCCTAATTGTCTCTCGGTGGAAGACGTGATCCGTTTCATCGAGACGCCGGACGTCTCGACCGATCTCGGAAAACGCGATCGGGCCATCCTCGAGATGCTCTATGGAACC
>CAKZOF010000321.1 GCA_937135995.1 uncultured Pyrinomonas sp. | reverse complement strand
TACCTTTCACGCAGCCGGTTTCCACTTCGGAAGAGTGTCTGTCGCTTGAGCGCGCTTCCGAGAGGCGCGAATGCTGGGCCGGCTTGGTGTCCGCGATGACGGGCGAAAGCCTGAGTCACCGCGTGCCCTGTTTCAATCTTGCTGGCACCGTGCACGCTCAGCTTACAGGGACACGATGTCGCGGCTTTTCGGCGCACATGAAGTTCCGCTCCGGCGACCGAGTTCTGTTTACCTGTCCCGATCTGGCGATGGGTTGCGGCGAGTTGCGGTCCCACGACGAACACGTCGCTGTGTTCGTCAATCCAACCGCGATCTTCGAGCTCCTCTCACCTTCTACCGGAGCTTACGCTCGAAGCGAGAAGTTTCAGCGGTACACCACCATCGACAAGGATTACGTGTTGATCGCGCAGGATCGCCCACACGGCGAGCGCTTTTCGCGCCGAGCCGACGGCGCATGGGAGCGCGCCGAGTTGGACGTGGTGTCGGAAGTGCCCTCGCTTCGTTCGATTGTCGAGTTCCGCTGGCCGAACTGTACGACCGGGTCGGTTTCGCAAACTAATGAGCGTCGAGCATGGCAGCGCAAACTTTAACCGCGGCGTGAAAGCGATGGATGGAATCCTCGTCATCGACAAACCTGCCGGTTGGACTTCCCACGACGTCGTTGCGCGCGTGCGGCGCGTGCTCGGTGAGCGGCGGGTCGGCCACACGGGGACGCTCGATCCGTTCGCCACGGGCGTGCTCGTGCTGCTCGTCGGGCGCGCGACGCGGTTGGCGCAATTCATCGTCGGCGCTGAAAAGGAGTACCAAGCCGTCATTCGTTTCGGTTATGCGACCGAGACGGGAGACCTGACAGGAGCGGCGCGCGCGCCAAAGATCGCTTGTCCAGAGTGGACCACGCAAGAGATCGAGGCGGCGCTGCGGAGTTTGCGCGGCGAGATCGAGCAGGTACCGCCCATGCACTCGGCGAAGAAGATCGGCGGGCGTCGGCTCTACGAACTCGCACGGCGCGGCGAGTGCGTCGAGCGACCGGCTGTGCGCGTCGTCGTGCACGAGTTCGAAGCGCTGTCCGACGATGGCGCGTGGCTCGTGCGCAACGACGATGGAACGTGCGATCTGCGCGTTCGCGTGCGTTGTTCGGCGGGAACCTACGTGCGCGCGTTGGCGGAAGATCTGGGCGCGCGGCTCGGCGCGGGCGCGCATCTTCGTTGGCTGCGCCGAACACGAGCCGGAGCTTTCGGCCTCGACGTTGCGCTGACGCTCGACGAGCTTGAAGCGGCTGCCGATCCGCGTGAAAAACTCTTGCCCATGGAAGCAGCCTTACGCGAACTGCCTTCCGTGCATCTAACCGAGAGCCAAGCGCGCCGCATCGTGCACGGCGCTGCCGTGCGGTGGACGACGCCGAGCGCCGGCCGAGATCAACTCGTGTGCGTCTACGGCGAGGATGGTCGGTTGATGGCCGTCGGCGAATGTGCTGGTGGGCAACTGCGCCCGCGCGTCGTGCTCGAAGAAAAGTTGACTTAGCTTTTCGCAGGCTGTGTTATACTTAAGCTAGCTCGAGAGCGCGTCGGCTGCGCTCGCCGCTGGAAGCGAACACACCGTCGGCCAAGCTCAGCGTTGAAAACGTGATCGATCGTGGGGCATGAGTGGGCGTGATCTATCTCATGCTTCGAGGTTTGGGGTGTATCAGCCGTTCGTCGGATGGTTCGGCGAA
>CAKZOF010000320.1 GCA_937135995.1 uncultured Pyrinomonas sp. | reverse complement strand
GGCGGCGACGGCGGGACGGTTTTTCGGACGGAAGACGGCGGGCACATGTGGACGCCGCAATCAATCGCCACCACCGACAACATCAACGACATATACTTCCGCAACAAGGAGAACGGTTTTCTCCTCGCGGGCAGCCGCATCTTCCGCACCAACAACGGCGGGCGTGTCTGGATCGAATCGAACCGCTTCGCGCCGCGAGATTTCGGCGGCACGCCGGAGCTGTACAGCATTCGCTTCGCCGACAAAAAGTCAGGCTGGATCGTCGGCGCCGTCAGCCGTCGCGATGAGATCATCGATAGCCTCGTCCTGTTCACCGACGACGGCGGCGTCTCTTGGCGGCGACAACTAGTGCCCGTAAAGAGCGAATTGATCCATCTGGACTTCCCTGACAAGCTCACTGGTTGGATCGTCGGCGCGGGCGGCACCGTTCTTCACACCAACGATGGCGGACGCACGTGGATGCTGCAAAAAAGCGGCACGCGCGCCACGCTCTACCACGTCGATTTCCGCGACGAAAAGACTGGCTGGATCGTCGGCGAACAAGGGACCATCTTGCGCACGGTCGATGGCGGCCAGACGTGGCTGGCCGTCGCAGGGCCAGCGCGTACGACGCTGCTCGCCGTTAAATTCACTGACAAGGAGAACGGCTGGATCGTCGGACGCGGCGGCGTCATCCTCCGTTCCGGCGACGGCGGTCGTACATGGATCGCTCAGGAGAGTAGAACCAACAAGAACCTCTACTCTCTCTACGCCGACAAGCGACGCAACTGGGCAGTAGGCGACGACGGCTTGGTGCTGCTCTACCGAAAAGATTAGACCTAGGCCGTGTGCACAGTCGAAGGGCCGTCCGCCAACCACCGATCGCGCAAGGAGAGCAGACGACCTCAGAGCGCGCGCTGCCGAAAGAGGCATCCGCCGTTGAAAGCACCTTTGCCGAGCGTTGATCGGTGGGCGCTGCCGTCGTCAACCCGAAGCCGAGGCAAGCGGGCAACGCGCGCTCGTGCTCGACCATCTCAAGGATCGAGCAGAGCAGTGAACCGGAAAGAGCCGCCCTCGCGAGGGCGGCTCCCGATAGCCGGACGATTCTCCTGTGGTTTTACGCCCGATGTTTCGACATCGGGTGTTTTTTTTCAAGGCGAAGTCTTGGTTCGCGTCCCGGTGAATGAAAGCGGCGGAAAGTTCGGGATGTTGATCGTGCCGCTCAAACGCTCACCTTCCACACGCCCGCTGACCGTCAATTCGACCTCTTGCCCCTGGAGCATCATGGTCGAGCGCGCTTCAAAACTGTTGCCGTTGGCGGTGACGCTCTTGAAAGCAGCATCGCCAAGCTGCGACCGAATCACACCACGCAGCCCGCTTGCGTCGCGTTCGAGCACCAGCGTGACGGGGATCGATTGGCCGTTCGGCGCAAGCACGTCAACCGCCCACGTCCCAGCGATCTCCGCGGGCGCAGCCGCGGCTCCACCGCCAGCCGCTGGCGCCTTCGGGTTGCCGGCGCTGTCGTAGATCTCGATCCGCTGGCCGTAGGGTTTGATCTGATCCATGATGGCTGAACCATCACCGACGATGACGATGGCGACGCGGTCCGGCGCGATGTACTGACGGGCGACGCGCTGTACGTCTTCTTTGGTCACAGCCATGACGCGCTCGCGGTAGGTCTGCAAGTAATCGGCCGGCAAACCGTACATTTTGATCTGCACGAGCTGGTCGATGAGCCCGTCCTGGGTCTCCAAGCGAATCGGGAAGACGCCTGCCAAATAGGACTTGGCGTTCTTCAACTCTTCGTCGCTGACGGCTTCGTTGCGAATGCGCTCGAGTTCGGAGAAGAACTCTTTGAGCGAAGCGCCCGTCACGGGCGTGCGCACCTCAGCCGAAGCGCGCAGCGAACCGGCCATCCGCCGCGCGTCCAGATTCGAATATGCACCGTAGGTGTAGCCTCTCTTCTCGCGTAGGTTCATGAAGAGACGCGCCGAAGGCGTGCCGCCGAGAACGGTGTTCATCACAAGCAGCGGGAAGTAATCCGGGCTCGTACGCGCGATGCCGAGATCGGCAATGACGATGTTCGACTGTTGCGAGCCGGGACGATCGACAAGATAGATGGTGCGCTCCGTTCTGGCTGGCGGCGCTGGGAAGCTGGTTGACGCGGCTTCGCCCTTCTGCCACGAACCGAAAAGCTGTTCGACCTGCTTGAGCAACTGTGCTCGCTGCACGTCGCCGACGATGACGAGCACAGCGTTGTTTGGAATGAAACGCGCACGATGGAATTCGCGAATTCGATCGCGCGTGATGGCATCGACCGATTGCGGCGTGGCGGAGATGACCGAGTACGGATGTTCGCCGAAGAGGACGCGCGACAAGCGCTCGTTGGCGAGAAAAGACGGTTGCGCGCGCTGCGCGATCAACGCCTGTTTGGTGTTCTGCTTGACGAGCGCCAGTTCGTTTTCCGGAAAGGTCGCGTGAAGCGCGACGTCGGCCATGAGCTCCAGCAGACGATCACCGTAGATCGACAACCCGGCGGCGGAAACGGTGGTGTAATCAGAGTTGGCCCCGGCGGACAACTGCGCGCCCAATCGGGCGACCTCTTCGGCGATCTGGCGACTGGTCCGTTTCTCGGTGCCTTCGGTGAGCATGGTCGCCATCATGTCGGTCAACCCTGGCAAATCCTTCGGGTCGTGCGCCGTGCCGGTGCGCAAAGCCAGTCGGTACGTGACGTAGGGCAAGCGGCGATCTTCGACGATGACGACTTGCAAGCCGTTGGGCAACGTGGTTTCAAACGGCTGCGGGATGTTGATCGGTCTCGGAGTCAGCGGCGGCGGCGGCTGACGGCGAAAATCTTCCGTTTGGTTCATGGCGTTCGATGATTGAGCGAAAGCAAACGGCGCGAGCGCGCTGCAGACGAGCAACGCGGCGGCGATAGAAGAGAATCTTCGCAACATGATCGGTCCCTCCCGTTATGGTCGTGGCTTCTGCGGCGTCGCGGGCGGCGCGTCCGCTGGTTGCTGTGGGCGCTCGGGGCGCGGTTCATTGCCGCTCGTCGGAGTCGGCGGCGAATTCGGCTTCGGCGTCGCTGGACGCGGAGGCACCTGCGACGGCGGCGCACCCGGTTGCGTCACATCACCGGAAGGTTGCGCCGCCGCTGCGGGCCGCGCCATGCTGGCTGGGATGA
>CAKZOF010000319.1 GCA_937135995.1 uncultured Pyrinomonas sp. | reverse complement strand
GGATTGATCGGGAAGGATCTATCGGAGAAGCACCGAGATGAAGAACGCAGAGGGCACGTTCGCCCTGCTTTCTCCGGGGATTGTTCAAGATAACGGCCCCTCGCCCGGCGCTCTCTTCTCGCCGCGACGTCGGCGCGGGTTCGGGCGCAACCGACGCAGCCGCAGCGCTTCCTCGGTCGTCAACAAGCGCGTCGCATCGACCACGGGCACGAGTCTGCGCCCCCAACGCAGCGCGCGCCGCACGTATTGCGCGTTCAACTTGTCGCCGAGCACAGCGACGTCGCCGACCGCCCCTTCTTCGGCTTCGTACACCTCGCATACTTCATCGACGATGGCGCCGATGAATCGTTCGCCCAAACGTATCGCCATGATGTGGCGTGGCCGAGCGCTAGCCTCAACTTCGGCGCGCAGGCGAAGGTCGACCACCGGCAGCATGTACCCGCGCACGTCGATCATCCCGACGAGGAACTTCGGCGCGCGCGGTAGTCGCACCGGCTCTTGGTAAGCGAAAATTTCAGCTACTTCGCCGACGTCGAAGGCGAAATATTCGTCGTCGAGCCTGAAAATGACGAACTCGGCGTGTTGGTCGCTTCTTTCCATCTCACAAGACCCGACGCTTGCTGGCGATAATTAGCCACGCGATTCAGTATGCCTAGCATTGCTCTCTCAGGTGCGATGAAAGCCTTTTTCGATGTCGCGCGTCGTCAGCCGCAAGATGATCGGTCGCCCGTGCGGACAAGTGGTCGGCGAACTCGTCGTCAAAAGCCGGTCGATCAACCAGCGCATCTTCTCCTGCGTCAGCGGTGTGTTTATCTTGATCGCGGCACGACAGGCGAGCGAAGCGGCGATGCGATCGCGCAACGCTTCGCGCGCGGCACTGCGGTCTGTTGGATCGACAGATTCGAGCACTTCGATCAACAGGTTGCGCGCCTCCGTGGGCGGTAAGTCGGCTGGCACAGCGCGAATCGCCACCGTCCGCCCTGATAGACGCATCAACTCGAAACCCATCCCCTCCAATTCTTCGGAGACGAGATCGAAGACCGTCGCCTGCGCTGGCGTCAAATCGAAGACTTCGGGGACGAGCAATTGTTGCGACTCCGCGGGACGCGCTCGTTCGCGCGCGCGGTATTCGTCGAAGAGGATCCGTTCGTGTGCCACGTGCTGATCGATCAGCAGCAGTCCTTCGGCGTCGGTGGCGATGATGTAGCTGTCTTCTAATTGGCCCAGCAGGCGGATGTCGGGCGATAGCCCAGCTATCTCTTGCTCTTGAACCAGCGGTGCCGCCGAAGCGAGCGGCGGCAACCTGTTCTCGGAGACGGACGTCGTTGTCCTGCCGGACGGTGGAGAAGGTTCGCCGCCTGTTCTCTGAATCCGATTGAGGTCGAAGGGCGTTTCTCGTGCGGGTGCCTCTTCGCGTCGCTCGACTCGTGCGGCGGGCGCGATCTTTTCGTCTCGGCTCGCGAGTTGCAGGTGCGGCATCGGATCAGGCGTGCGAACATCTGTTGAGGTGTCGTCGGCTGGCCATGCGTTCACCGCTGTATGCTCCTCGGCGAAAGCGATTCTCGTCTGCGCGATCGGTGGTTCGGCGCTTTCGGTCGGCGGCGGTTCGTCGCGCGCGACAACGGAAGGTGACAGCGGCACGTGGCCTGCGCCGTGAAGCGCCGCACGCACAGCTTCGCGAATGGTTTCGGCGACCAACTCGGCGCGGCGAAAACGGACCTCGGTTTTGGCCGGATGGACGTTGACGTCCACTTCGTCGAACGGGACTTCGAGAAAAAGGAGGGCTGCCGGATATGTTCCCGGCGGCAACACGGACCGGTAAGCTTCGGACAGAGCGCGGGCGATCACCTTGTCGCGCACGAAGCGACCGTTGACGAACATGTACTGTGCTTCGCGCGATGTGCGGCGCTCTTTGGGTGCGGAGACGAAGCCGCGCACAAAAGCGCTTCCCGATTGCCCGCCTTCGACGGGCAAGAGGCTGGCGATGAAATCCGGACCGAAGATCTGATAAGCACGCTCGCGCAGATCGCTGGCCGGAACGACGCGCAGCGTTTCGCGTCCGTTGTTGACGAGGACGAATTCCACTTCAGGGTGAGCCAGTGCGTAGTGCGTGATCAGGTTCGTTAGGTGGTAACTCTCGGTCGCCTCTGAGCGGAGGAACTTCCTCCGCGCCGGAACGTTGAAGAATAGATCGCGCATGATGACGGTGGTGCCGCGCGGGTGGGCTGCCGGTTCGACGTCGCGTAGCTTGCCGCCCTCGATGCGAACACGCGTCCCATGCGGTTCCTCATCACACTTGGTGATCAATTCAACGCGCGCGACGGCGGCGATCGAAGCCAGCGCTTCGCCGCGAAAGCCGAGCGTGCGGATCATGAAGAGATCTTCGAGGCGCCCGATCTTGGAGGTCGCATGACGCTCGAAAGCGAGAATGGCATCGTCGCGCGTCATCCCTTCGCCATTGTCGACGACGCGTAGCAAGCGCCTGCCGCCGCCTTCGAATTGAATGTGAAGGCGCCGCGCGCCAGCGTCGAGCGAATTCTCGACCAATTCTTTAGCGACCGAAGCTGGCCGCTCCACCACCTCGCCAGCGGCGATCTGATTGGCCAGCTGGTCAGGAAGGACCTTTATTTTCCCCATCTTCAAACCTACCGCACGGTTTCATTATCGCCCATTTCGCCGGCGCGCGAAAGGAGCGGAGCGAGAAGAACGAGCGCGCTTTCGTTGAGCAGCGGCTTCGTGCGTCGGCGACGGCGCGAACCGGGCCGCAATAAAGGCGTTCGCCTCCGCTTGCCGAGGGCGGGTGGTAGCCTTGCGGGATTCGTGGGCTAGAGATAAACGATCAAGTGATCGGTGGCGTCAGGATCCGTCGTTTCGTAGAGCCAGTCGACGACGTACTGCCCGTGACGCGCCAGCAACGATGTGATGTTGATCTTGCGTTCCTGTAAGGTCTTTTCGGGGTAGAGCGAATTAAAAGCGCGTTCGATCTGCCGGTGAACCGCGCGGTCGCGGGCCATTTGCGCGCGGTGAAAGCGCAGGCGCAAGCCCTTCAATTGATGGTAGATCTTTTTGCGTCCTCCGTCGAGCGCTGCTGCCAGCGTCGGATCGAAACGGAGAAGTTCAGCCTGAAGTCCATCGAGCGCTTCGTTGATCTGTTTTTCCGCTTGA
>CAKZOF010000318.1 GCA_937135995.1 uncultured Pyrinomonas sp. | reverse complement strand
CCCACGCCCAGGTCGACGCTGTCGATCTTTCGCGGGACGCACTCGACGTCGCGGCAAAGAACGTCGCCGACTACGGGCTCGGCGACCGCATCGCGCTGATCGAGTCGGATCTGTTCGCGGGGCTCGCGGGGCGCACCTACGACGTCATCCTCAGCAACCCGCCCTATGTCAATGCCGAATCGGTCGCCGCGCTGCCGCCGGAGTACCGCGCCGAACCGGCGCTGGCGCTGGGCTCGGGCGAGGACGGGCTGGACGCGACGCGGCGGATCCTGGCGCAGGCCAAGGCGCACCTGAACCCGGGCGGCGTGCTGGTGGTCGAGATCGGCCACAACCGCGACGCGCTGGAGATCCTCTACAAGGGCTACAACATCAGCGACGTGCCGGTGATCGCGATCCTGCCGATCGCCGCGCTGCTCGCCCAGGAGGAGGGCATCGTCGTGCCCGTGCTGCAGAAGGTGGGCGTCAACGTCACGCGGCTGCGCAACGAGCTGAACGCCGCACTCGGGCGGCTGCCCACGCAGTACGGCGGCTCGGCGCCCTCGATCTCGCGCGAGCTGAACCAGATCCTCGACCGCGCCGAGCGCGAGCCAGCAGCCCAGAAGCGCGACAGCATCTACGTCCAGGCCGCCAACGTAGCCGCTTCCGAGGGCGACGAACGCGCGCGCGATGTCGTCGCCCGGATCGGCGACGACAACACACGCCAGCGCGCTCGCGCCTTCATCGACTTTTCGCTCGTCCGTTTCATGATCAACAAGAAGAGAGCCGATGATGCTCTGCGCTTGTTACGCACGAGCGAAGTCGCGCCGCTGCAACGCGTGGTCTTCTACGGACAGGTGGCGGCGCTTCTGACTGACCAAGACCGTGGCCGCGCCATCGAACTATTGGAAGAGGCGCTGGCGCAAGCGCGACGCATGGAACGCAGCGACCCGGACCGAGCGCGAGCGCTTCTTGCCGTGGCGACGCGTTTCGCTAAACTGGATCAAACGCGCGCGTGGGAAGTGGCGAGCGAAGCGGTGAAGGCGGTGAACGCTGCGACTGACTTCGACAACGAAACCACCATGATGACGAGCGTGGCCTCGGCGGAGTCCGTCATGTTCACCAGTTTCAACGCGGACGAAATGAGTCTAACGCCGCTCTTTGCGCAATTGGCGCGCGAGGACTTGAACCGCGCGATCGAACTGGCCCGCAGCCTGACGGGCGAAGCGCCGCGCGCCGAAGCACTGCTATCGATCGCGCGCGCTGAACTGGAGAGTGCTTGACGCTTCAGATGGCCAAGACAATGCCCGCAGCGCTGGCCCTCCCATCAAACGCGAAACGAAGCCGCGGTCGTGCGAGCGGTTCATCACGCGGAAGGTCACGCCGCACACGACCGCTGCGCGTGGAAGAGCTTCTTCGCTCCGGCAAGCGATAGAGCGGAAGCGCCAGTCAAATGACGATCGATGTGGTAGGCGCACTCGCGCCCCTCGGCGATCGCCCACACGATCAGCGATTGCCCGCGCCGTGCATCGCCGCAAGCGAAAACGCCCGGGACGCTGGTCGCGTAATTTTCGGTCCTCACGTTGCCGCGCGCGTCGCGCTCCACTCCTAACTGGTCCAGCAATCCGGTCTGTTGCGGGTGGAGAAAGCCCATCGCCAGCAGCACCAGTTCGACTTCGAGCGAAAATTCAGAGCCCGGGATCTCATGCATGCGCCGGTTCTCGTCCCATTCGAGGCGCACGGCATGAAGCCTGCGGACATTGCCGCGTTGGTCGCCTTCGAACCTTTTGGTGCTGATGCTCCACTCGCGCACGCCGCCTTCCTCGTGCGCCGCCGAAGTACGCAGGATCATCGGATAGGTGGGCCACGGCATGGTCCTGTCTCTTTCGCGCGGCGGTCGAGGCAGAAGCTCGATCTGATAGACTTCCACTGCGCCTTGACGATGGGCTGTGCCCAGGCAATCTGCGCCCGTGTCGCCGCCACCGATGATCGCCACGCGCTTGCCTTCAGCCGTGATGCGCTCTTCGGGCGGGATGTGATCGCCGGCGTTGATGCGGTTCTGCTGTGTCAGGTAGTCCATCGCGAAATGGATGCCTCGAAGCTCGCGCCCCGGAACGGGAAGATCGCGTGGGACCGTCGCGCCGATGGCAAGACACACGGCATCGAAGCGCGCGAGCAGCTCTTCCGCCGTGATGTCTACGCCGACCTCGACACCCGGTTTGAAGACGACGCCTTCGGCCTCCATCAACTCAAGGCGCCGGTCGAGCACCTGCTTCTCCATTTTGAAATCCGGAATGCCGTAGCGGAGCAATCCGCCGATGCGATCCGCGCGCTCGAAGACCGTGACCCAGTGGCCCGCGCGATTCAACTGCTGCGCGCAAGCGAGCCCCGCCGGACCGGAGCCGATGACCGCGACGTGCTTGCCGGTGCGCACTTCGGGCGGTTCGGGCCGCACCCAACCGCGCTCGAAGGCATAATCGATGATCTGCTGCTCGATCTGTTTGATCGTCACCGGCGGCTGGTTGATGCCGAGCACGCAGGCCGCTTCGCACGGCGCAGGACACAGGCGGCCCGTAAATTCAGGGAAATTGTTGGTCGCGTGAAGGCGCGCCAGCGCCTCTTCCCATCTGCCGCGACGGACGAGGTCGTTCCAATCGGGGATGATGTTGCCCAGCGGGCAGCCTTGATGGCAGAAAGGGATTCCGCAATCCATGCAGCGCGCCGCTTGCCGTTGTAACCGTTCTGGTTCCATCGGCAGATAGACTTCGCGCCAATCGCGCTTGCGCTCTTCGACCGGGCGACGCGGCGCGTTCTCTCGCTCGTACTTCAAAAAACCTTTCGGATCTGCCATCTTCACCTCGACACGCTTGCCCAAAATTAGATTGCGCCGCCGCTTCGCTTAAGCGGCGCAGTGTCGCTTCGACATTTAGACGAAAGCCGCCTGTTGTTCTTCTTTGAGTTCGGCGAGCATCCTCTTGTACTCGACCGAGATCACTTTGACGAAGTGACGTTTGATCTCGCCCCAGTTTTCGAGCGCCGCTCTGGCGCGCTCGCTATCGGTGTAGAAGTAATGACGCTCGATGAGATCGCGCAACGTCGCGAGATCTTCCGGGTCGGTCACCTCCTCGAGCAGGATGGAACCGCCGCCGTCGTTGACGCGCTGGGCGAACAGTCCGTCAACGTCCCAAACATAAGCGACTCCGCCGCTCATCCCAGCGGCGAAATTGCGTCCCGTTCGACCGAGCACGACCACCACGCCGCCCGTCATGTACTCGCAACAGTGATCGCCCGCGCCTTCGACCACAGCGCGCGCGCCGCTGTTGCGCACGGCGAAGCGTTCGCCGACCACGCCGCGCAAGAAGACTTCGCCGCCCGTTGCCCCATAAAGCAAGGTGTTTCCGGCGATGATGTTCTCTTCAGCGGGGCGACGACTTTCGCGCGG
The DNA here is from genome assembly GCA_937135995.1 of uncultured Pyrinomonas sp. GTDB lineage: Bacteria > Acidobacteriota > Blastocatellia > Pyrinomonadales > Pyrinomonadaceae > Pyrinomonas. The sequence continues at coordinate 5,352 of CAKZOF010000318.1, read as the reverse complement.
CGGACGGACGATGATGCGTCCGCCTGAGATGCCTTTGCCGAGATAATCGTTGGCATCACCTTCGAGAACGAGCGTGATGCCGTTGTGCAGAAAAGCGCCGAAGCTCTGTCCGGCGGAACCTTTGAAATGAAGGCGAATGGTGTCATCAGGCAACCCCGCTTCGCCGTAGCGACGCGCCACTTCGCCGCTTAACATCGTCCCGACAGTGCGATTCGAATTGCGGATCGGCAGACTCAGTTCGACGCGCTCCATTCGTTCGAGCGCCGGACGACAGAGTTCGAGAAGTTGCACATCGAGTTGACGCTCCAACCCGTGATCCTGCCTCTCGACGCAACGCAGCGGCGCGTCTGGTCCAGTTTCGGGCATATGAAGAAGCGCGCTGACATCGACGCCGCGCGCCTTCCAGTGATCGATGGCATCTTTCATCTCGAGCAGATCCACGCGCCCGACCATCTCATCGAACCGGCGAAACCCAAGCTGCGCTATCAGTTCGCGCACCTCTTCGGCGACGAACATGAAGTAGTTGACCAGATACTCTGGCTTTCCGGCGAAACGCCGGCGCAGCTCTTCGTCCTGCGTGGCGATGCCGACGGGACACGTGTTCAGATGACAGACGCGCATCATCACGCAGCCGAGCGAGATCAGTGCCGTGGTCGAAAAACCGAACTCTTCCGCGCCGAGCAACGCGGCGATCACCACATCGCGACCGGTCTTGAGCTGCCCGTCCGTTTGCAACACGACGCGCCCGCGAAGGCGGTTCTTGACGAGCACTTGCTGCGTCTCGGCCAGCCCCAGCTCCCACGGGATGCCGGCATGCTTGATCGAGCTGAGCGGCGAGGCTCCGGTGCCGCCTTCATAACCGCTGATCAAGATGTGATCGGCGTGCGCTTTGGCGACGCCCGCGGCGACCGTGCCGACGCCGACCTCGGAGACGAGCTTGACCGAGATGCGCGCCTGTGGATTGACGTTCTTGAGATCGAAGATCAGTTGGGCCAGATCCTCGATCGAGTAGATGTCATGGTGCGGCGGCGGCGAGATCAGTGTCACGCCCGGCGTCGAATGGCGAAGCTTGGCGATGTACTTGTCAACTTTGTGGCCCGGCAGTTGTCCGCCTTCGCCCGGTTTAGCCCCTTGCGCCATCTTGATCTGCAATTCATCGGCATTGACCAGATAGTGCGTCGTCACGCCGAAACGAGCCGAGGCAACCTGCTTGATTGCGCTGCGGCGGTTGTCGCCGTTCGGATCGGGCCGGTAGCGCTCCGGATCTTCGCCGCCTTCGCCCGTGTTGCTCTTGCCGCCCAAACGGTTCATCGCAATGGCGATGGTTTCATGCGCTTCGCGGCTGATCGAGCCGAGCGACATTGCGCCCGTGACGAACCGTTTGACGATTTCGCTCGCCGGTTCGACCTCTTCGAGCGGGATGGGATCGGTCTTCTTGAAACGGAACAGCCCGCGCAGCGTCGCTAGACGTTCGTTCTGTTCGTTGACCAGCGCCGCATACTCTTTGTAGACGCGATAATCGCCGAGTTGGACCGCATGTTGAAGTTTAGCGACCATCTCGGGATTGACCATGTGAAACTCGCCGCCGCGCCGCCACTGATACCAACCGCCCGGATCGAGCTCCAGATCTTCCGGAATGTGCGTTGGCGGATAGGCGAAGCGATGGCGCGCCAGCGTCTCTTCGGCGATCGTCCCTAGTTTCACGCCGCTGATGCGCGAAGCCGTGTGCGTGAAGTACTTGTCGATCACCTCTTGATGCAGCCCGATTGCCTCGAAGATCTGCGCGCCGCGATAACTTTGCAAAGTGGAGATGCCCATCTTGGACATCGTCTTGAGCAACCCCTTGTTGATCGCTTTGATGTAGTTGCGACACGCTTTGTCGAAGGTCAGCCCGTCGGGCAGCATCCCTTCGCGGATCATGTCGGCGAGCGTTTCGAAGGCGAGATAGGGGTTGATGGCGCTTGCACCATAGCCGATGAGCAAACAGAAATGGTGCACTTCGCGCGGCTCGCCCGACTCGACCACCAGACCGACCGCCGTGCGCGTCCCTTCGCGGATCAAATGATGGTGGACCGCCGACGTCGCAAGCAGAGCCGGAATGGGCGCGTGCTCGCGATCGACGCCGCGATCCGACAGGATGATGATGCTTATGCCATCGGCGACCGCACGGCTCGCCTGCTTGCAAAGCGAGACCAACGCGGCTTCCATCCCGGCTGGACCGGTTTCGGGATCGAAGAGCATGCTCAGCGTGCGCGCGCGAAAGTCCCCATGTTCGACGTGGCGCAGTTTTTCGAGCTCTTCGTTGGTCAGGATCGGCGACGAGAGGCGCAATTGATGGCACTGTTCGGGCGTCTCTTCGAGCAGGCTCCCTTCTTTGCCGATGTAGTCAGCGAGCGACATGACGATCTCTTCGCGGATCGGATCGATCGGCGGATTGGTCACCTGCGCGAAGAGCTGTTTGAAGTAGTTGTAAAGAAGCTGCGGGCGCTCGGAAAGAACGGCGACGGGCGTGTCGTTGCCCATCGAACCGACCGGCTCTTCCGCATCGCGCGCCATCGGCGCAAGGATCATCCGCAGGTCTTCGTGCGTGTAGCCGAAAACCTTCTGCCGTTCGAGCACGGTCAAATGATCGGGTTGATGCGACTTCGGCGGCGGCGGAAGCTCGCGCAAATCTATGCGATTGAGGTCGAGCCATTCGCGGTAAGGACGGCGTCGCGCCAGCCGATCCTTGATCTCGTCATCATCAACGATGCGCCCTTCCTCGGTGTTGACCAGAAGGATCTTCCCGGGTTGCAAGCGCCATTTGTGGCGGACGCGCTCTTCCGGCAGATCGAGCACGCCCGTCTCCGAAGCCATGATGACCAGATCATCTTCAGTGATCCAGTAACGCGCTGGACGTAATCCATTCCGGTCGAGCACGGCGCCGATCGAGACGCCGTCGGTGAAGGCGACCGCCGCCGGCCCATCCCATGGCTCCATCAAACAGGAATGGTATTCGTAGAACGCCTTGCGTTCCGGTGACATGAACTGGTGCTTGTCCCACGCTTCGGGGATAAGCATGAGCATGGCGTGTGCCAAGCTCCGCCCGCCGCGCACGAGCAGTTCGAGCGCGTTGTCGAGCGTCGCCGAATCGCTGCCCGTTTCGGTCACAAGCGGGATGAGCTTGCGCACATCGTCACCGAAAAGCGCCGAGCGAAGCTGCGCTTGACGCGCGCGCATCCAGTTGCGATTGCCGCGCAAGGTGTTGATCTCGCCGTTGTGCGCCAGCATCCGGTACGGATGCGCGAGCGGCCAAGTAGGGAAAGTGTTCGTGCTGAACCGTTGGTGCACGAGCGCGAGCGCGCTCGTCATCTCCGGCGCGCTGAGGTCCAAGTAGTAACCACCGAGCTGATGGGCCAGCAGCAACCCTTTGTAAACTACGGTGCGTGACGAAAGGCTGCAAATGTAGAAGCGTTCGATTTGCTTGAGCGGCAGCCTCTCGGCGCGACGTTCGATCACCTTGCGGATGACCAAGAGCTTGCGTTCGAAAGCTTCTCGGTCCGCGATGTGCGCCGCCCGCCCGACGAAGAACTGACGAATCGCCGGCTCGGACGCGCGCGCCAAGGGGCCGAGCTTCGCGCTGTCGATCGGGACGTCGCGCCAGCCGAGAAACTCTTGCCCTTCCTCTTCGACCACGGCGCGGATCAACGCTTCGCACAGCGCGCGGTCATGACGCTCGCGCGGCAGAAAGACCATGCCGACCGCATACTGCCCTTCAGGTGGAAGCGAGCGCTCCTGCCGAAAGAGATCATGCGGGATCTGCACGAGGATGCCAGCGCCGTCGCCCGTCTCAGGATCGCAGCCGCAAGCGCCACGATGCACCAAGTTCTCTAAAATCTGAATCCCTTGTTCGATAATCTTGTGTGATCGACGCCCTCTGATATCAACGACGAACCCTACGCCACACGCATCATGCTCCCATTGTGGATCGTATAAGCCATCGGGTGCTGGCAATCCAAAACAGTTTGCGTCTTTCATGGTCGCTGCTACCCAACTTCTGTGAAAACTCCTCTTTCCCTGCCCAAAGAGCGTCGCCCGAGGTGAATAGAAGCCATCATGATAACAACGAGCCGAGGTATAATCTCATTAATAATTTAAATTTACTTGCGATGGTCGTAAGGCGCGTGCTCGGATCAGCCGCAAGAGGCTTCGCTTGCTCGCTCAATCCGCATCTGACGAAGAGACGCAGCAAGGCGATTGATCTCGACCTAGCCCATTTACATCGCTTAGTTGAGAAGACTTTTTATAAGATTTTTAAATAATGGAAAAAGCAGCGATCGCCGCTTGCCCGAGGCTCGTGCCACCGTCGTTCGGCGCAACCTCTCGATTGCACCAGACCTTTAGTCCCGCGCATGGGTCGAGCCGCACGGCGATCTCTTCGAGCAGTAGGGAGTTTTGAAAGACGCCGCCGGAGAGAACGATCGTCTTCGTGCCGAATTCTGCGGAGAGCGCAAGGCTCGCTTCTGCGACCGCGTGTGCGACGCTCGCGTGAAAAGCGCGCGCGATCTCCGGCACGGGGCGACCGCGCCGCCAGTCGGCGATGACGTTTGAAAGGAGCGGGCGATGGTCCAATTCTTCGCCCGTGAAAGGGAAAGAGTAGGGTGGAACTGAAGGGCTTTGACGTGCTATGTATTCGAGCCACATCGCCGCCTGCGCTTCGAAGCTCGTCTCGCGCGTGAACCCGAGCACGGCGGCCACCGCATCGAAGAGGCGTCCCATAGATGTTGTCGGGAAGGAGCGCACGTTCTTTCGCGCCAAACTCAACGCGAGAGCGAATCTGCGTCCGAGCTGATCGCTGAGAGGTGAAAGCATTGCGTCGTCGAACGGGGCGAGGAAACCGGCGGCAGCCTGGCTGGGCCAGCGAGCGGCGGCATCGCCGCCTGGCAGCGACGCCGCGCGTAAATGGGCGACCCTCTTGAAACCTTCGCGCAGGCTTCCGACGAAGATCTCGCCGCCCCAAATGGCGCCGTCATCGCCGTAGCCTGTGCCGTCGAACGCGAAACCGATGACGCGCGTCTCCCACGCTTCGCGCTCGGCCAGCACGCTCGCGACGTGCGCGCGATGATGCTGCACGGCGATCCTAGTGATTGCGCGACCGACGGCGTATTCGGTCGAAAAATACTGCGGATGCGCATCGTGCGCGATCACCAGATCGCGTTCGTCCACCTCGTAGAGCGCGCACAGATCGCGTATCGTCTCAGCGAAAGCGCGGCGGGCGGCGAAATGGTCGAGGTCGCCGATGTGCTGGCTGACGATGGCCTGTCCGCGCACGACGAGCGTGATGGAATTTTTCAGATCGGCTCCGACGGCGAG
>CAKZOF010000317.1 GCA_937135995.1 uncultured Pyrinomonas sp. | reverse complement strand
TCGGACGGCGACCACCGCCGTGAAAGATGTGAAACCGAAACTTTTTGTTCGTTTGTGCGCGCTCTTGCTTTCGCTGGCGTTGGTCTCAGCGATGGGAACTGTCAAGGTCGAAGCGCATCACGAGACGAGGCCGCGCGCGCGAGTGCTGCTGATCCCGCTCGATGATCGCCCGCCATGTTTGCAGTTCGTGGTCATGCAGGGGCGGATCGCCGATGCGGAAGTGGTCGCGCCGCCGCGTGACCTGCTGGGCCGGTTCACCGAGCCGGGCCAACCGGAGCGGATCGCGGCGTGGGTGCGCGCGCAAGATCTACGTTCGTTCGATGCGGCGGTGATCTCGGTCGACATGCTCGCTTACGGCGGGCTGGTCGCTTCGCGCGTGCATCGTGTGCCATTGGAGACGGCGCGCCGGCGCTTGGAGTTGGTGCGTGAGATCAAGCTGCGCGCTCCGCAGCTTCCCATTTACGGCTTCAACGTCATCATGCGCCTTGCGCCCACTGCCGATGGCAAGAATGAGGCTTACCGTGAAAAGCTGGCGCGGTGGGCCGAACTGGCTTCGGAAAGCTCGCGCGACGCAAAAGCCGCCGCCGAAGTCGAGCGATTGGAGCGCGAGATTCCCAAAGAGGCGCTGGAAGATTACAAACAGGCCCGGCGACGAAACCTCGAAATCAACCGGGCCAGCATTGCGCTCGTCAAAGACGGCGTCTTCGAGTTCTTGATCTTGTCGCAAGACGATGCCAAGCCGCGCGGCGTGCACGTCGCCGACCGCGAAAGCTTGATCGCCGAAGCGCGTCGCTTGCAGCTCGAGGATCGCGTGCGCGTGCAACCCGGCGCCGACGAAGTGGCGATGCTGCTCTTGTCGCGCGCGCTCGCCCGACGATTCGACTACCACCCGCGCGTTCATGCCATCTACTCTTCGGAAGAGAAGCGACTCCGCGTCGCGCCCTACGAGGATCGCCCGCTTCACGTGACCGTGAGTTTTCAGATCGCCGCCGCTGGCGCGCGCGAAGTAGCGACGGCGCGCGAGGCCGATCTGCTCTTCTTCATCCTCTCGACGCGCATGTTGCCGCCCGTGGTCGTCACCATCCCCATCTTCCTCATGTACCGCGCGGTCGGCCTCCACGACACGCACGTGGGCCTCATCCTCCTCTACACCGCCTTCAACCTCTCGTTCGCGGTCTGGCTCCTGAAGGGCTTTTTGGACGAAATACCCAAGGAGTACGAGGAGGCGGCGCTGGTGGACGGCTACACGCGGCTGCAAGCGTTCCGCAAGATAGTCTTGC
>CAKZOF010000316.1 GCA_937135995.1 uncultured Pyrinomonas sp. | reverse complement strand
AACGGACGACACCTTGCTCGAAAGGTACTTTGAGCAAGGGACGCTCAGCGAAGAGGATTTGTTGCCGAACATCACGAAAGCCATCGCTTCGAGCAAACTCTGCCCCGTTTATGCCGTCTCGAGTTTGACGCTGGTCGGCTTGCAGAACCTGCTCGATGGGATCGTCGAGTTTGCGCCCGCGCCGAACTACCACGAAGCCGAGTACGGGCACGACCCGAACGACATGGACGGGCAACCGATCGCGCGCCGCTACGATGCTCGCGAACCGTTCTCGGCGTACGTCTTTCGCACCATCGCCGATCCATTCGCCGGGCGCATCAACTTGATGAAGGTCATCAGCGGACGCATCAAATCGGACGCCGTAGTGCTCAACTCCACGCGCGGCGTGCAGGAGAAACTCGGCGCGTTGCATGTCATGCAGGGCAAACAGCTCGAAAAGATCGATGAAGCCGTGGCGGGCGACATCATCGCCTGCGTTAAATTGAAGGAGACGCAGACTGGCGACACGCTCTGCGACAAAGCGGCGCCCATCGTCTACGATCCGGTCCAGTATCCGGAGCCGGCTATCGCTTTCGCCATCGAGCCCAAGGCGCGGCAAGACGAGGAGAAGATCAATACGGCGATTCACAAGATACTAGAAGAAGATCCAGCGGTGCGTTTCACGCGGGACCCGCAAACCAAAGAGTTTTTGATCTCAGGCACCGGACCGCTTCACGTCGAAGTCGTGGTCGATAAGTTGAAGAAGCGTTATGGCGTCGAGGTTAATCTCAAGCTGCCCAAAGTGCCGTACAAAGAGACGATCACGGCGCGCGCTGAAGTGCAGGGCCGCCACAAGAAGCAGACCGGCGGGCGCGGTCAATTCGGCGATTGCAAGGTCATCTTCGAACCACTGCCGCGCGGGCAGGGCTTTGTCTTCGAAGATCGTATTTTCGGCGGGGTCATTCCGCAACAGTTCCGTCCGGCGGTGGAGAAAGGGATTCTCGAAGCTGCCGAACAGGGAGCGGTCGCTGGGTATCCGGTGGTCGATTTCAAAGCGATCCTCGTCGATGGACAAACTCATCCGGTCGATTCCGACGAACACAGCTTCCGTGCGGCTGGACGTAAGGCGTTCCGAGCCGCGATCGAGAAGGTCAAGCCGACGCTTCTCGAACCGATCATGAACGTCGAAGTCACCGTGCCACAAGAATGCAGCGGCGACATCATGGGCGACTTGAATTCACGACGCGGGCGCGTCCAAGGCATGGAGATGCGCGGCAAGAACCAAGTCATCAAAGCGCAAGTGCCGCTCGCCGAAATGCTCAACTACCAATCGACGCTCAACTCGCTGACGGCGGCGCGCGGTTCGTACCACATGGAGTTTTCGCACTACGACGTCGTACCGCCGCACGTTGCGCAGAAGATCATCGAACAAGCCAAAGCCGAAGGTCGCATCCGCGCCGAAGAGGAAGAATGACGAACCGGAGTTGTGCGGCAGCACGGGCGGCACTGCCCGTGCTGCCATGGTTACGAGAGACGGCTGGACACGCACCGAAACGGAGAGAACGGCAATAGGTTTTTTCTTCTTGCCAGAGAATGAGATCGCTGTGGCTGCCATCGGATGAAGCGATCACAAGCTTTGCTCCGCGTCGTCCATCCGACCGAAACGCTCGCGGAACTCTTCAGAGCTTAAACGCAACTCCAACCACTGATCGAACAGCTCCGGCGTCCGCAACCAGACGGTGAACCACTGCGCGATCTCCGCTTTCTCTTCTCTTTTTTGCGACTTGACTTTGGGATTGCGGGCGATCATCGCCGCGCGCCGCTTGCCTTTGAGACCGATTTCGCGCAGGCGTCGCAGCCCTTCGCGGTCCCCCGTTCGTTGGAACTGCCGTCGCAGGTTCTCTAGTTGCCGGATCGAAGCGGCCGCCTGTTTGAACGAACCGAAGCGCAAGATGTTGCGAAATAGGGGCGCATACGGGTCATGTGCGCGCCAGCGCGCGTCCAACTCCAACACTTCGGCGTGGCGCAGCTCGGCTCCCTCTTCGGCCAGAATGCGCGCCATGGCCGCCGGACTCTCGACGGCCCCTGCGCCGAATTCGGCTTTGACCTCGGCGGCAATGGCTTCCAGTTCTTTAGCTCCCACCGATTCGCAGTCGAGGCTCTCCCAGACTTCGATGACGAGGTCGCGCTTGGTGCGCGCACGCCAACGGCTCTGCTCTTTTCGCCCTCTCCCCTTCATCGTGACCGCCCGGTTCGATTCTGCGCCGCGTCACGATACCACAAATGCGCTCCGGTCAAGCAAGCGTTTGGCCTGTCGCTGGTCTGCTCTTCTGCCGCAACATTACCGCACATGATGACGCGAGATGCGTGTTGGCACCCGAATTCCCACGCGCTTGACGGCGGCCCCCCGCCCGCGCCAAGATTGAGGACGACGTTCGAGGGGAAAGGACATGAAGAAGAACGACGACCAACCGAAGTCTGATCCCGCTCCGGAGCCAGCGCCGCCCGTGCCGCCCGACCGCGATCCACCTTCTCCCGTGCGCGAACCGGAGCAGCGCCCTCCTGTGGAAGATCCGACGCCGCCGGAACCACCGCGCATCGGGCGCACAGGAGCGAACGAGTCGCGTTAGCGAACCTTGCATGGCTGCCATGAACGACCGCGTCGAACGCGCTCTTTTTGCGACTGACTCGCCGGTTCTCGACCTTGCTGACATCGCGCGTCAACTCGGCGCGCGCCCTTTCGAACCGCATCCGCTCTTCCGCACGGCGCATGCGCAGACCATTGCCGCTCATTTGTGGCCGCGCCGCTTCCTGTTCCGCACTGCGCGCCACGACGAAGCACGCATGTTCGAGGTCGAACCCGGCGTGCGACTTCTCGCGCGCTGCCGTTGGCAAAGGTCAAAGCACGAACACGCGACGGTGATCCTGGTTCACGGCTTCGAGGGTTCAGCTTCCTCCGTTTACATGCTCGGCACGGCGGACAAAGCTTTTCGCGCTGGATTCAACGTCGTCCGTTTGAACATGCGCACCTGCGGCGGCACGGAGCACTTGACGCCAACGCTCTACCATAGCGGGCTGATTCACGACTTCGATGCCGTGATCAGCGAGTTGATCACGCTCGACCGGCTACGCGCGCTGCTGCTCGTCGGCTTCTCCATGAGCGGCAACATGGCGCTGCGTCTGGTCGCCGAATATGGCGCCGCCAAACGCCCGGAGCTGGTGGGTGTGGTCGCCATCTCGCCCTCGCTCGACCTGAGCGCTTGCGCCGAAGCCATTGAGCGGCGCGCAAACAGGGTTTACCAAAGCAGTTTTCTGCGCAGCTTGCGTCGGCGCATGCGCCGCAAGCACCGTCTTCATCCCGATACGTACGATCTCACACCGCTGCGCCGCGTACGCACCATCCGCGATTTCGACGAATGCTTCACGACCAAATACGGCGGCTACCGAAGCGTTTCCGAGTACTACGCTGCGGCGAGCGCCAAAGAACACATAGAGTACATACGCCGCCCGACATTGATCATCCAAGCGCAGGATGATCCGTTGATCCCTTTCTCTTCGTTTCCGCACGAAGCGATCGCGCGCAACCCTTATATCATCATGTTGGCGCCCCGAAGCGGCGGCCA
>CAKZOF010000315.1 GCA_937135995.1 uncultured Pyrinomonas sp. | reverse complement strand
CAAGCGCACGCGTTCGCGCAACGAACCGCGTCGAAAGCTCCAGATGAGCGGTGCCGAGTTGAGGTAGCTCGAAGCGGCGACGTGCAGCCGACTCTGAATGGTGTCGCGTTCTTTCACCCCACAGCGATGCTACTTCAGACGCCACCGCGTCGCAACGCCTGAACCGATCTTTGGCGCGCGCAAGCACCGCCGCCGACTTACGCTGGCGCGAACCATATTGGCGCCCCTTCGTGCGCTGCGCACCGCAGATGCAGTGACGCGCAGCGCCCGCACGTCGGTTGACACCGCTGGACAAGCCCGTTAGATTAACCCCTGCCCGATGCGCATCCACGACATCAGCGTCCCCATCGATCAACAAACGCCCATCTACCCGGGCGACCCGCCGGTGCAGATCGAAGCGCACGCTTCGATTGCGCGCGGCGATCTGGCCAACGTCACCGCGCTTCGATTCGGCGCGCATACGGCAACGCACGTCGATGCGCCAGCCCATTTCATCGCTGATGGAGCAGGCGTCAGCGCTCTTTCGCTGCAAGCGTTGATCGGTCGCGCGCGCGTCATCGAAATCCCGATTGATGCTCCGGCGATTCTGCCCGAACATTTGACGGAGATCGGCGACAGCCAGCGCGTGCTCTTCAAAACGCGTAACTCCTCGTTCTGGTCGCAAGGCGCCGGACGTTTCCGCACGGACTACGTCTATCTGTCGCCCGAAGCGGCGCACGCGCTGGTCCAGTGCGGCGTGCGTCTTGTCGGCATCGACTACCTTTCGGTCGAACGATACGGCGCGGAAGATTTCGCGACGCACCTCGCCCTGCTGACCAACGGCGTGGTCATCGTCGAAGGGCTCGATCTTTCGGCGGTCGCCCCCGGCACGTACCAACTCGTCTGCCTGCCGCTGCGCATCGTTGGCGGCGCTGGCGACGGCGCGCCAGCGCGCGCTGTCCTCATCGAAGCAGACAGCTAGCGGCACGGATTCCCCCGATCGTTCCACAAATGGTGCTTGAGGATTCGAAAGATGTCCGACAAAAAGCGATCTGCAAAGCGTTCAGGCCGAAACGCCTTCGGCCGCGGACGAACCTTGCCCGCCGGACCGCTCCGGCGAACCGATGAAAGCGCCGACCGCGGCGCGTCGCAGACAACAGCTGTGCGACGCAAGCAGGCCGGTCGAGTCGCCGAAGAGGTCGAGCGCGTCGCTTCCACCTATCGTCAACGAGTTTTCGAAATCGTGCGAAGCATTCCAGCAGGGCGCGTCATGACCTATGGGCAGATCGCCACCCTCTTAGGCGAAGGTTACACAGCGCGCACGGTCGGCTTCGTCATGCACACGGCGGACGACGCGGTTCCGTGGCATCGCGTCATCAACGCGCAAGGGAGCTGTTCGACGACGCGCGTTATGCTACCGCCCGATAAACAGCAACGCATGCTCGAAGCCGAAGGCATCGAGTTCGATGCGCGCGGCAGGTGCGTGCTTGCGCGCTACCTTTGGCACCCGGAAGCGCGCGAACAACAGACGCGCTCAAAAAGCTCAAAGAACGGAGAAGTCCCTTGCGGAGTCTGATCCATCGCCCGCTACCAACCGAGGACTCATAACATGTATCAGTCGCCTCCGACGGGGCGTAGCTGAACGTTCATCGCCCTGCATACGCTCCGGTTCGACGATGA
>CAKZOF010000314.1 GCA_937135995.1 uncultured Pyrinomonas sp. | reverse complement strand
CACGCGCCATCACGCCGCGCACGCGTGCCGTCGTCCCGGTCCACCTTTACGGTCAACCGGCCGATCTCGACCCAATTTTGGCAGTGGCGCGTCGGCACGGGCTCGTGGTCATCGAGGATGCGGCGCAAGCGCACGGCGCGCGTTACCGCGGGCGGCGCGTCGGTACGTTCGGCACCGCTTCGTGTTTCAGTTTCTATCCCGGGAAGAACCTCGGCGCGTACGGCGAAGGCGGCGCCGTGTTAACGGACGAGGCGGAGATCGCGCGGCGCGTCGCGATGCTCCGCGACCACGGGTCAGCGCGCAAATATCATCACGAACTCATCGGGTACAACTTCCGCATGGAAGGGATGCAGGCTGCCGTGCTCGGCGTGAAGTTGCGCTATCTGGACCGGTGGAACGAACTCCGTCGCGCGCACGCGGCGCGTTACAACGAGCTTTTGAGTGGAACGCCGTTCTCTTTGCCGGTCGAAATGCCTTACGCGTATCATGTCTATCATCTTTACGTGGTCGAAACGCCGGAACGCGATCGGTTGCAGCAAGCTTTGCACGAAGCCGGCATACAAACTGGCATCCACTATCCCGTGCCGATCCACCTGCAACCGGCCTATCGCGCCCCCGGTCGAAAGCGTCTGCCAGTAGCAGAAGAACAGGCGACGCGCGTGCTTTCGTTGCCTATGTTTCCGGAGCTGACCGAGGAGCAGATCGCCGCGGTCGCCGAAGCCTGTCGGCAGTTCTTCGCCGAACGAAAAGGCGTCGAGGCGTCGGCATCCGATGCGCATTGAAGCTCGCACATTCCCGTTGCAAGGATGATTGAAAAGGGAAGAACTTGAGGACGAAACTACAAGTCGGCGTCATCGGTTGCGGGTACTGGGGGCCGAATCTCATCCGCAATTTCGTCGAGAACGACTCGGCGGAACTCGCTTGGATCTGCGACCGCGATGCGTCGCGACTGCAGACGATCGGGCGACGGTATCCTTTTGCGCGTCGGTGCGGCGATTTCCGTGAACTACTGGCCGATTCGCGTCTCGATGCCGTGGCGATCGCCACGCCTGTCGCTACGCACTACGAGATCGCACGCGCGGCGCTCGACGCAGGCAAGCACGTGCTCGTTGAAAAGCCGTTCACAGCAAGCGCGCGAGAGGCCGAACAGTTGATAGAGCTCGCCGAACGGCAACGACTGGTCCTGATGGTCGACCACACGTTCGTCTATACGGGTGCCGTGCGCAAGATCAAAGAGATCGTCGAAAGCGGCGAACTCGGCGAACTGCTCTACTTCGATTCGGTGCGCATCAACCTCGGCATCTTTCAAACCGATGTCAACGTCGTTTGGGATCTCGCGCCGCACGATCTGTCGATCATGGATTACGTCGTCGGGCGTGACCCAGTCGCCATCATCGCCAACGGCAGTTGCCACATCGAGCAGGGGATCGAAAATATCGCCTACGTCATGCTCCGGTTCGACTCGTCCTTCATCGCCCATTTTCATTTCAACTGGCTCTCACCGGTCAAAATACGCCGGACTTTGATTGCCGGAAGCCGGCGCATGATCGTTTACGACGACATCGAACCGACCGAAAAGGTGCGCGTGTACGACAAGGGCGTGACGCGCGAGGTGAACGGTGACAAGGAGACCGCCTACCAAACGCTGGTCAGCTATCGGACGGGCGACGTGTGGGTGCCGAAGCTCGATTCAACCGAAGCGTTGAAGCACGTTTGCGCGGAGTTCGTCTCGTCCATCGCCGAACAGCGAAGACCTTTGACCGATGGCGAATCCGGCTTGCGCGTCGTGCGTTGGCTCGAAGCCGCGCAAGCGTCCATCGCCGCAGGCGGGCGCCCCGTGACGCTTCGGTGAGATTCCCTGATAAACAAGCTCATGGCAACGAAAGAAGCTCGTAGGATGCAAGAGACCGCCGTTCCGCTCATCGATCTGGATGCGCAACACGCCTCCATGCGCGAAGAATTAATGGCCGCCATCGCGCGCGTCGTCGTCTCAGGGCGCTTCATTCTCGGCCCGGAAGTCCGCGCGCTCGAGGACGAGATCGCACGTTACGTCGGAACCAAATATGCCATCGGTTGCGCCTCCGGATCGGATGCGTTGCTACTTGCGTTGATGGCGCTCGACATCGGTCCGGGCGATGAAGTGATCACGACGCCGTACACGTTCTTTGCGACGGCGAGTGCCATCGTGCGTCTAGGGGCGCGCCCGGTCTTCGTCGACATCGATCCGGTGACTTACAACATAGACCCGCGGGCGATCGCCGCCGCCGTCACGCCACGGACGCGCGCCGTCATCCCCGTCCATCTCTTCGGCCAGTGCGCTGACATGCACGCCATTCGAGAGGTCTGCGCGCCGCAGTCGATCCCCATCATCGAAGACGCGGCGCAGGCCATCGGCGCCGAAGATGGCGGGCGGCGTGCCGGATCAATGAGCACGATCGGTTGTTTCAGT
>CAKZOF010000313.1 GCA_937135995.1 uncultured Pyrinomonas sp. | reverse complement strand
CCGCCGGGCGCCTCCGGCCGCGACCATCTCGCGCTGTTTGTCGTGACCGCCGGGCTGGGCGTGCGCGAGCGGGCCGAGGCGGCCAAACAGGCCGGTGAATACTTCCGCTCTCACGCTTTGCAGGCGCTGGCGCTGGAGACCGCCGAGGCCGCCGCCGAGTGGCTTCACCGCCGGCTGCGGGAGGACTGGGGTTTCCCCGATCCGCCCGAGTTGACCATGCGCGAGCGGCTGAAGGCCCGCTACCGCGGCAAGCGCTACAGCTTCGGCTATCCGGCCTGTCCGAACCTCGAGGATCAGACGAAGATCTTCGAACTGCTGGACCCGTCGCGCATCGAGGTCGAGTTGACCGAGGAGTATCAACTTGACCCGGAGCAGTCCACATCGGCTATCATCGTCCATCACGAAGAAGCCAAGTACTTCTCGATCGATTAGCGGACCTGTTCGCTCGTGTTCGACCATGCGAGCGGTTCGCGCGAGCACAAGGATTTTCTTCGATCTCGATTCGATTTCGGACAGGTCTCGTGGCCGAAGTTTGAGTTCAGATGCCTCTGCTCGAAACGGAAGCGCTGCCTGAAGACCGGACGCAAGATGCGACGCTGCCGACGGCGCCGGGTGCGCCTTCGGCGGCAGAGTTGAGCGTTCTCACGCCGATGGAGCGCGCCATCTTCCGGCTGGTCCACCGGATGAACGGCGGGCGGTGGAAGACCTTCTGGACGTGGTGTCAGCGGGTGATCGGCGCTGGCTGGATCCATCTGGCGACTTACAACATCATGCGCGTTTACGGGTTGGAGAACCTGCGGCGCGTCTCGCCCGAACGCCCTATCCTGCTCGTCGCCAATCACCGTTCGTTCTTCGATATGTATGCCGTCTCGACCGTCCTCTTTCGCCGGACCGATTGGCCCAAGAGACTCTTCTTCCCGGTGCGCGGAAGGTTCTTCTACCAGTCGCCTCTTGGCGCGCTGGTCAATTTCATCATGGGTTGGTGGTCGATGTATCCGCCTTTCTTTGCGACGGCGGAGAAGAGGGCTTGGGACGCCTACGCGATGCGGCGCTTGATTGAGCTTTGCCGCGATGGGCACGGCCACATCATCGGTTTTCATCCCGAGGGGACGCGCAACAAAGGACCGGATCCGTACTCCTTTCTGCCGCCGCAGCCCGGCGTCGGAAGGTTGATCTTGGAAGCCCGACCACAAGTCGTCCCGGTCTTCGTCGCCGGTTTGTGCAACAGTCTGCCGCGACAGATCTTGCGCAATTGGACCGGGGGAGAGAAGATCAGAATACGCTTTGGCGCCCCGCTGGATCTCGCGCGTTTCGCGACGCGGCGCGGTGGATTGAAGACCTACAAACAGATCGCCGATTTCGTTATGAGCAAGATCGCCGAACTTGCCGAAGAGGACCGCAGAGAATATGGCTCTTCGGGGGCAAACCGAGCGGCGCGCGATCGCTGAACGAGCGCCGTAGCGAAACAGGGCGAGCTAGTTGCGCGCGGGCATTGAACTTTCGCCGTTGCGCCATCTTTCAGGATGCGCTCAAGGTTGGCCATCTCCAAGGAGTCAGTTGTGAGCGTTGAACTTCCGCTCGTGATCGTCAATCCGACCAGCGCCGCGGGCACAACGCGCCGCCGCTGGCCTCAACTTGCAAGCGAGTTGCGGGCGCATTTCGGCCCGTTCGCTTGCGTCTTCACACAGCACCCCGGCGACGCGGCGCGCATCGCCGAAGCCGAGGCTCGCTCGGGCCGACGGTTGATCATCGCCTGCGGCGGCGACGGGACTATCTCGGAGGTGGCCAACGGATTGCTACGTTCGGGGCGCGATGCGGAGCTAGGCGTGTTGCCGAGCGGCACGGGTGGAGATCTCCGCCGGGCGTTGAGGATTCCGAAACGGGCGGCTGATGCGGCGCGCGCCTTGCGCACAGGGAGGACGCGAGTGATCGACGTCGGGCGCGCCATCTACATCACCTCTTCGGGTGAAGAGCAAGAGCGCGTCTTCATCAACGTTGCTTCGTTCGGCATAGGCGGCGAAGTGGTCGCCCGACTCAAGCGCACGACGACCCTCACCGGTCAGGTGACGAAACTTTTCGGCGGGAAGGCTGCCTTCGCCTATTCCATGTTGCGCACGGTTCTGAGTGCTGCGCGCCCGCGCGTCGCCGTCGCGCTCGATGGTGGGCCAGAAGTCAGTCTAGAGGTGCTTAACTTCTGTATCGCCAACGCGCGCTATTTCGGCGGCGGAATGAAGATCGCGCCCAGAGCAAGCATGGTCGATGGCGCGTTCGACGTTGTCGTCATCGGCGATATGCCGTCGGCGGAAGTGATCCTCAAAGCATACAGCATATATCTCGGCACGCATCTCGGGATCGAAGAGGTCCGAGCCGCACGCGCACGCCGTTGCGTTGCCCGTCCGGTCGTGCAAGAGGCGCGCATCGATTTAGAGATCGATGGCGAAACCGTGGGCTACCTGCCCGCCACGTTTGAGATCGTGCCGCAAGCGTTGCGCCTTCGCTGTCCCGACTGCCGAGATTAACGGCTCGTATGAGGAGCGACGCCTGCTCACTGGTTTGGCTCTCCCGCATTCGTTCCCTCGACCGCCGAGATTAGCGAGGCGGGTTAAATTGCCGTTAAATCTTCTGCGATTTGTGAAAAGACAAAGCTTCGACAGAAAATCGCGTTAATTTTGCGAAGGGCGACGGATAGCTTCCGAAATCCATCCCCCCTCGACAAAACAGCCCCGAAAGCGCGAAGCCTTTCTTCGAAAGGTTTCATGCGGGTGTCGAATATCCCTTACACCGTCAAGTGGGGGATTCAGTTCTTGATGGGCAAGAGGAGGTAAGGAAATGAGTCGATTGAAATTTGGCAGTACGATTCTGTTCTCGCTTTGCGTTTTCGCGTTGAGCGCAGTTAGAGCAGAGGGCGTTCCGATCACCGGCGGATTGACGACGGTCAATTTGAATGCCGGAACGGTGGGCGCGCTGACGGGTGCTGGCATCACCATCTCGCCGACGGGATCGGCGACGCTTTCAGGCCTGACGGCGACGTTTCCCATCACGGGAGGGTTCATCGACTTCGCGACCGGCGCGGCGCTGATCGCGCACGACGGCAGCGGGCTGGCACTACGGCGCGGGGCCACCGATCTGCGTTTGGAGAACTTTTTGATCAACACCAGCACGAACCTTCTGACTGGACGTGTCACGCTCGGTAGCTCTGTGACCGAAGGAGTTCCGCTCTTCTCCATCGGGCCGGGGCTGTCACTCTCTTTGACATCGCAAGCTGCGGGCGCGTTGAGCGCTGCTTTCGGTTTGCCTAACTTGACCGGCGCGCCGGTCGGCACGGCGTCGATTCAGCTCGTGGCGGTGCCGGAGCCGGGAACACTGGGTTTGATCGGTTTGGGATTGATCTCCATGGCCGCGGCGGCGCGGCGTCGGTTGCTTGCGTAAGATCTTTTTCATCACTCAAGCTCTTTCTTGCAGCGAGTCGGTTCGCGTTCGTTCAAGGCGATGGAGGGCGGACGACAAACGGCTCGCTGCTTTTTCTTCTGATGCCGAGAGAGGCTTCGGCCAACGCCCAAAGCAAAGCTCGACTGTTTGCGCCCACTCGTGCTACCGACAACGACGCGTGTCGCCGATACACCAGCGTGATCCTTTCACGGCTGGCCCCTTGAAGCTATAATCGCCTGCGGTCGAGCGCTTGTGGCGGCTCGTTCGCGCGCTTTGCTCGTGAGAACGCCGTCCTTTTCGTGCCTCTTTGCCCGACAAGGGCTCTTTCGAAAAGCTGTTCGGTTTCGACTTTGGACGACGTCACCCGAAGTTTGTGGATCTTCGACCGCCGAGATCTACGGCAGAAAGGATCCCAAAGTGAAATTCTTCCTCGATAATCTTGAGATCGTTTTGAGCTTGGCCGGTCTTTTGGTCATCTGGCTGGTGCCGTCGTTTGTCGTTCGCGGGTACGACGTCTGGAAGGTGACGTCGGTGACGGCGATTGCGGTCGGCTTGCTGCATGGAGTGATCTTTTGGTTAGTTCGACGCCGACAGCGAAACGTGCGCCGCGAAGCGATCAAAGAACTACAGGTGATGCTGCGCGATGTGATCAATAATCAACTGACGATCGTTATGGCGAGCGCATCGCGTCCCGATCCGAAGAACGTGGAGCGGGTGCGAAGTTCGGTGCAACGCGTCTCGGATCTGCTCAACACTCTTTCGGAAGAGTCGCTCTCGGATTGGAAGAGCAAGTACGGCCGAGCGTTGAAGCAAGTGAGCCCTGGCGCTCGCTGAAGCGATCTGCTCGCGAAGAGTCCGCGCGACGCGCGTTCCCCTGAGTAATTGGAAGTCGCGCGCTTGCCTGCGGCAGCGACCCGTTGAGCGTCTTGTTCAGGCGTAGCCTGTCCCCGAGACGGGCGGTCGCGCGCTCACCGGCATCAACGGTTCATGGGTGGCATCGCCCTGAGTTGCAAGCCTCTGGCGTCCGTTTGAATCACGCGCTCACCGGCATCAGCAGTTCGTGGATAGCGCGCGTTTCGCTCACCAATTGTTCGTACTGCGCGGGCGTCAACGCTTGCGATCCATCCGACAGCGCCAGCTCCGGCTGATGATGCACTTCGACCATCAGCCCATCGGCACCGACGGCCACGGCCGCGCGCGCCAGTGGCGTCACCATGTAGTTCTTGCCCGTGCCGTGCGATGGATCGACGATCACCGGCAGGTGCGAAATGCGCCGCACGGCGGGCACCGCCGCTAGATCGAGCGTGTTGCGCGAGTGCTGTGTGAAGGTTCGAATGCCGCGTTCGCACAAGATAACGTTGTAGTTACCTTCGGCCATAATGTATTCAGCAGCGAGCAGCCACTCGTCAAGCGTCGCGGCCATGCCGCGTTTGAGCAGCACGGGAAGGTGAGAACGTCCGACGCGCTTGAGCAGCGAAAAATTCTGCATGTTGCGTGCGCCGATTTGGATCACGTCGCCGTAGCGTTCGACCAGATCGACGCCGTGCTCATCGAGCGCTTCGGTGACGATCCTTAATCCGTATGCTTCGCGCACTTCGGCCATGATCTTCAACGCTTCTTCGCCCAAACCTTGAAAAGCGTAGGGCGAGGTGCGTGGTTTGAATGCCCCGCCGCGAAAGAAGCGCGCGCCGCTGCGCCGGACCACTTCGGCGACGGCGAAGGCTTGTTCGCGACTTTCCACCGCACACGGACCGGCGATGATTGCCAATTCTTCTCCGCCGATGGTCGCGTCGCCGACGCGAACCACGGTCTTTTCGGGGCGTAGGTCGAGCGTGATCAGCTTATATGGTTTGGTGACGCGGATGGCCTCGGCGACGCCGGGCATGTTCTCGAACCGGGTCGGATCGAGCGGCCCTTGGTTCCCAGTGATGCCGATAGCTGTGCGGTTCGCGCCCGGCAGGACGTGCGGGCGCAATCCCATCTCGGTGATGACGCGTGCGACCGCTTTGATCTCGCTTTCGGTCGCGTCAGCTTTCATGACGATGAGCATTCTCTCTCTCCGCTGTAAAGACCCCTTTTGCCGCTTTCTCGTCGGCTACATCCTCTCCGGCACTTCGATCCCGAGCGTCGCCAGCGCGGCGCCAAGCCGGTTGCGCGCGAGTTCGGCGATGGCGATCAGCGCTGCTTGCCGTGTTTCGTCCTCTTCGCTGATGATGCGGTGGCGATGGTAGAAGAGATTGAACGTCTTGGCCAGTTGGAATGCATACTTCGCCAAATGGGCCGGTTCTTCCATCGCCGCCGCTTGGGCTGTTGTCTCCTCGAGCCGTGCGGCGAGCATCACCAGCGCCCACAGTTCGTCGCCAGCCTCGCCGTCGAAGACGCGCCGCAGCGCTTCCGCCGCTTGTTCATCTTCAGCAGCGCGGCGGACTAGCTCTTCGGCGCGCGCTCTCTTCCCCGCATCGAGTTTGCGGAAGATGGAACCGGCGCGCACCGCTGCATACTGACAGTAGGGGCCGGTTTCACCGTCGAACGACAGCGCCTCTTTGAAATCAAAGGCGATCACGGAGTTTCGCGTCCATTTCAAGAGGAAGTAGCGCAGCGCCCCAACGGCGATCTGATGCGCCGCTTTCAGTTTCTCCTCTTCAGCCAAGTCGGCGTGGCGCGCTTCGACTTCGCGCCGCGCGTTCGCTTCCAAACGGTTGATCAGATCGTCAGCTTTGACGCCCAATCCTTTGCGGCCGCTCATTTCGATGAACGGCCGCGCGCGATCTTCGTCGCTCAATTCGATGCCGAGTTCGGCGCAAGCGGCGGGGCTGAGCGCGACCATTTCGTAAGCGAGATGAATGCTTGCGCGCTCGCCCGCTTCCGGAGCGAGCGCAGCCACTGCCCGCCGGACCACCTCTTGTGTGTACGACTGGCGCGCGTCGATCACGTTGTAGACGGTGGCTCCGCCGCCGAATTTCGGTGCCGATGGATCGTGTTCGCGCGCGTCGCTCGTTGTCACCCAAGCGATATGGCCATTCGGGTAGGTGTGGAAAGGCTTGTAGTAGAAATCCAGTCCGAGAAGGCCGAGCTTCCAGAGCTGATAGGCGATGTCCTTGCCGGCATAGGTGACCGTGCCGTTGGAGCGGACCAGTATTTTGTCCGCCTCGTGCTCTTCCGTGCCCTTGTGCAGGTCGGTCGGCATGACCCAGCAACCGGCGTTTCTCCCTTCAGTCTCGTAACGCACGACGCCCGCTTGTTTCAGGCGCTCGAAGGCGCGCTCCCAGAAGCGTAGATGAAGGATTTCGGATTCACGCGGCAGCACGTCGTACTCGATGCCGAGCCGTTGCATCGTCTTCAAGTGGCACTCGACGATGCGCATTGAAACGTATTCGGCTAATTCGGCCACGTCGTTGCCGCCCGCTTCGATGGCGTGAAGGACTTCGGCGCGCAAGCGCAGTTTGTCGGCGTCTTCGGGCGCATCCGGATCGCCGTTGCGGTAGAAGAGTCCGACGCGGGCGTAGAGATCCCAGCAGTAGTAATCGAACGGGCGGTCGGGCGGAAGAGATTGGTCCAGCGCGCGCACGTCCGGCAGCGTCATCCGTTCGAGATGGATGAAACCGACCACTGTGTCGGCGACCTGTACGCCTGTGTTGTCGATGTAGTTCTGAACTTCGACGCGCTCGCCCGCGGCGCGCAGGATGCGGACGAAAGCGTCGCCTAACACGGCGTTTCTCAAGTGGCCGATGTGGGCCGCCTTGTTCGGGTTGATGTTTGTATGTTCGACGATCCTCTTCGGCCGGTCGTCGGCCTCGGTTCGTTCGCTGAACGGCGTTTCCGCGCTGAGCGTCACCAGCAAAGCGGCGCGGTCGAAGAAGACGTTCAAGTAACCGGCGCCCGCCACTTCGACGCGCCGGACGGAGGCGACATCTTCGAGCGCCGGGCGAAGTTCTTCGGCGATCTGCCGCGGAGCGCGCTTTTCGCCCGTCGCCTGTTTGATCCTGCGGGCAAGTTCGAACGCGACCGGAAAGGCCAAATCGCCGAGCGCGACACGCGGCGGGACTTCAATAGCGATGTCGTCGAGCGCGATGCCGAAGCGTTCGCGCGCTGCACGCGCAAGGCGCGCACGCAATTCGGTTTGCAGCTTTTGCAGCGTGGATCGTGTGCTCATTTCGGCGTCATTTGCGGAAAAGATTAAATTTTAAAGCTTACGCCGGGCTGAGGGCAAGCGCGCGCCGCCTTGCTTCATTCGTTTCCGGTCCGCCATTTCGCCCGTTTTTCTTCTTTCATCTCCGGCTTGTAGTTTGTAATATTACCGAACCGCGCCAAAGGAGCGTGCGCCGAAATAGAAGCGTCGAGCGGGCGCTGTGGATCGAGTTTGCGGAGGGGTCATGCTTTGAGCGAGAAGAAACAACGGAGCATCGCTGTCCTATGTCTCGCGCTGTTGTGCAGCGTTTCCAGTCGCGCACAACAGGTCTTACGATGGGGCGCGGATCCGAGCGGCGGCGCGCCTTACGTCTTCACCGATCCGGCCAATCCTGATCAGTACATCGGGTACGAGAAGGAGATGGTCGAAGCGCTGGCCGCGCACATGGGACGCCGCCCCGTGATGGTCGCCACCGATTGGGAAGCGATCGTGCCGGCGCTCGAACGAGGCGAGTTCGACGTCATCGTCAACGGTCTCGAGCCAACCGAAGACCGCGCCGCGCGCATACTCTTCAGCAGACCTTACTACGTTTTCAACTTGCAACTTACCGTTCGCCGCGAAGAGCGAAACATCGCTTCGCTGGAAGATTGCCGGAATAAACTGGTCGGCACGCTCGGCAACACAGCTGCCTCGCGCTTGCTGGCGCAGCGCGGGATCCCGTTTCGCGGCTACGCCGACCCAGTGGCCGCGTACCGCGATCTGGAACTCGGGCGGCTCGACGCCGTGCTCATGGATGTGCCGATGGAAGCTTACTACGCACGCGACAATCCACGCTTGCGCCCCGCCGGGCCGCCCTTCAGAGGCGGCGTCTACGTCATCGGACTGCGCAAGGGCGACGAGGCTTTGAAGGCCGAGGTTGATGCCGCCATCGAGGCGATCATGCGCGATGGAACTCTGGAGCGAATCTTGCGTCGGTGGAACTTGTGGGACGCGGCACAAGCCGAACTTCATGCCGCGATGCGCAAAGGCGAAGAGGTGCATTATGCAATGACCGCCGCGACCTTTAACTGGGGCGATGCGTTGAAGCGGCTGGCGCGCGCCGCTGCCGTCACGGTCATGCTCGCCTTCGGGGCGATGTTGATCGCGCTCGCGCTGGGGTTGCTGCTCGCCATCGGACAATCGAAGGACGGCGGTTGGCTGAGCGCTCTTTGCACGGCCTACATCGAATTCTTTCGCGGCACGCCCGTGCTGGTCCAATTGCTCTTTCTCTATTTCGGCTTGCCGCAGATCGGCCTCGCGTTGCCCGGGTGGTTGACGGCGCTGGTCGGGCTCGGCCTCAACTACGCAGCGTACGAATCGCAAGTCTATCGCGCGGCCTTGGAGGCCGTGCCGCGCGGCCAGTGGGAAGCGGCCTATTCATTGGGGATGAGTCCGGCGCTCGCTTTTCGGCGCATCATCCTGCCGCAGGCATTGCGCATCGCGCTTCCGCCTATGACCAACGATTTCGTCTCGCTCTTCAAAGATACGTCGGTTGCATTTGCCATCTCGGTTTGGGAGTTGGCGACTGCCTACCGCGAACTGGCGAACGCGACGGGCGAATTCCTTTTGCTCGGCGTCGTCGTGTCGGTCTTCTACTTAGCGATGAGTTTGCCGCTGGCTCACGCCGCCCGCCGACTCGAACAGCGACAAGCGCGCCGCCGGGCGCTGCAACTTCAGGCTGCGGAGGCGACGACGTGATTCGCGCGTTGAACCTCTACAAGAGCAAAGACGGCAAACAGATCCTGCGCGGCGTCAGTTTCGAGGTCGCTTCCGGCACGACCCTCGGCATCATCGGCGCGTCCGGAAGCGGCAAGACGACGCTCTTGCGCTGCTTGAACGGCTTGGAGCGCATCGACCGCGGCGTGATCGAATGCGGCGACGTCAGGCTCGACGCCAGCTTGGCTGATGTCGAATACGCGCGCCGCGCCAAACTGCTGCGCCGCCGAGTTGGCATGGTCTTTCAGCATCTACACCTGTTTCCGCACTTAAGCGTGCTCGGAAACATCACGGAAGCACCTGTTCACGTGCTCGGGATGCAACGGAGCGAGGTCGAACGTGAAGCCCAGGAGTTGCTCGCCGAAATCGGTTTGCAAGGGGTGGCCCACCGCTATCCGGAATCGCTCTCGGGCGGCGAGCAACAGCGTGTGGCGATCGTGCGGGCGCTTATCATGCGCCCCGATGTCCTGTTGTTCGATGAACCGACCAGCGCGCTCGACCCACGGCGTAGCGCAAATGTGCGCGCTCTTTTGCGTCGGTTCATCGCGCAGGGCCACACGATGATCGTCGTTTCGCATTCGATCCGTTTCCTCGAAGATCTGGCCGATCATCTCCTCTACATGGAAGGGGGGGAGGTGGTCGAACACGATCGGGCCGAAGCGCTTCTCTACGCGCCCAAGGATGCTAGGACGCAAGACTTCTTGCGCCAAGCACGATGAAGGACCGAAGCCGCGTCGGCATGACCTTTATCGGCTGAAGATCGCGGATCGGATGTCGACGCGCCATCGAGCGACTTTCGCGCGTTCCGAGCAGACCATCGCTGACTTTTGGTCTCACTGGCTTTCGCAAAGGGCGAACTGTTCTCTTTCTTCGTGCACCGTTCGCACAGGGAAGGCAGAAACTATCCAACGAGCTTTTCCGAAAGACGTCAGCTGAATCTAGCCCGACAGCAAAGCGAGGTCGCCCGCTTCCTTGACAGTTCGGTGCAACGCTCTGTTACCATAATTTCGCGCGAAGGGGACTGCCGCCTTTAGGCGGCAGAGGAATTCGCACTCCCTCCTTGTATTAGATTGCTGTCAGATATATAATTTACTCATGGATAACAGATACCGAAAAAACGCAGGCGCAGTTTATTCGTTAAAGTATCACCTCGTTTTCTGCCCGAAGTATCGACGACCTGTTCTTGTTAATGGCGTTGATGAAGCGTTAAAACAGCTTATTCAAGCCAAAGCCGAAGAACTCGGGATTACGATTCATGCGTTAGAGGTCATGCCGGATCACGGACACATTTTCCTAGAAGCAGACCCTACTGATGCACCGCATCGAATCGTGAATCAGATCAAGGGATACACATCGCGTATTCTCCGAGAACAATTCCCTTGGTTGAAATCTCGATTGCCTACGCTTTGGAGCCGCAGCTACTTCATCGCATCGGTCGGCAGTGTGACCGAAGAAGCAGTCCGTCTCTACATCGAAAATCAGAAAGGAAAGTAAGTATGCTCAAGTCTTTTCAGTTTCGTGTCTATCCAACGAAGCAACAGCATAGACAACTCAATATGCTTCTTGAAACGGCTCGTCGTCTATACAACAACGCTTTGGCTGAACGACGCGATGCATACCAAAACGACGGCAAGACCTTGAATTACTACGATCAGGCAAACAAACTGAAAGCCAAACGGAAGGAGGATCCGTATCTGGCACAATTGAATTTTTCAGCCTGCCAAGATGTCTTACGCAGGCTGGACAAGGCATTCAAAGCATTCTTTCGTCGCGTGAAAGCTGGCGAAAAACCTGGGTACCCTCGCTTTAAGGGAAAGGGGCGCTATGATTCGATCACATTCCCTTCCTATGGCGATGGGTGTAAGGTTAAAGACAACCGTTTGTACTTGCAGAATGTTGGTCTGTTAAAGGTTAAGTGGCACCGTCAAATCGAAGGCAAGATTAAAACGGTCACCATTCGACGAAAAGTAGACAAATGGTTTGTGTCTTTCTCTTGCGAAGTCGAGCCAACTCCGCTAGCGCCTTGTAGTGAAGCTGTAGGCATTGATCTAGGTGTCAAGCATCTTGTAATCACTTCCGATGGAGAGTTTTACAAGCATCCTAAGTTCTTGCGAGATGCCGAAAGAAAGCTGAAACGCAAGCAGCGTGCAGTATCTCGAAAGAAGAAAGGTTCAAACCGCCGACGTAAGGCGGTTCGGGATTTAGCAAGGCTATATCAACACATTGCGAACCAACGCAAGGATTATGCACACAAGGTATCTCGGAAACTCGTCAACCGGTATGGTCTCATTGCTTTCGAGAACCTTAACGTACAAGGCATGGTGAAGAATCACCGCCTTGCCAAGAGCATTGTTGATGCGGCTTGGAATCAACTCGTACAATTCACGATGTACAAAGCGGAAGAGGCTGGACGTCGTGTTGTACTGGTTGATCCCAAGAATACCAGTCAGCTTTGCTCGAATTGCGGTGAAATCGTCCCAAAGAAACTGTCTGAGCGTGTACACAGATGCGAACATTGCAGATACGTGCAAGACAGGGACGTGAACGCCGCGCAAAACATCTTGAAACGCGCTTTAGCTTAGCGTTTCTTTTTGGCTCGGACCGAGCCTTCGGGACATAACGTAGACGGTCACGTCATGCGTGTTCCGAGAAGCCGCCTGCTTTAGCTGGCGGAGTGGTCACCACTCTTCTTGCAATGCATCGAGACTCCGAACAGAGTATTTCGGCGCGCTTGCGCGAGCGTTTGAAAGAGGCGCGGCGCGTCTTCGTTTTGACTGGCGCCGGCGTGTCGGCTGAATCGGGCGTGCCTACCTTTCGCGGCGGAGGCGGCACCGCCGTTTGGAAAGGAATGCCGTTCAGCGTCATCTCTTCAGCCGAGATGGTCGAACAGGATCTACTGGAAGTGTGGGCGTGGTTCGACTACCGGCGCGGCATCGTCGGACGAGCGCAACCGAATCCGGCGCACCTGACGCTAGCGCGTTGGCAAGACCTGTTTGCTGAGTACACGCTGGCCACCCAGAACATAGACGGTTTGCACCAACGGTCCGGTTCGCGCAACGTGCTGGAGCTTCATGGCAGCATCTGGCGCGCGCGCTGCCTAAGATGCGCGGCGAGAAAAGATCTACGCACGAAGGACACGGGCGAGCGCCCACCGAAATGCCCTCTGTGCGGCGGTGACATGCGCCCCGATGTCGTGCTCTTCGGTGAGGTTCTACCGGCAGATGTTTTCGCGCGGGCCGAAGAAGCGGCGCGCCAGTGCGACATTTGCTTCGTCATCGGGACATCGGCCATCGTCTATCCAGCAGCCATGTTGCCGGAGATGGCGCGCGGCGCGGGCGCTTTTCTCGTCGAGATCAATCCGGAAGCGACTCCGCTGTCAGCCATCTGTCACGAGTCTTTGCGCGGGCGCGCTGGCGACCTGCTCCCGTTACTGGACCGATTCGTAGTTCAACCAACGGTGGGATCGCAAAGCGAGGCTGCGAGCGAGACGAGATGAGAACGCTTTACTTCGACTGTTTTGCCGGCGCGAGCGGCGACATGATCTTGGGCGCGTTGGTCGCCGCCGGACTTGATCCGCAGACGTTGCGCGAACGTCTGGCGCTGCTCGGTCTTGCCGGATACGAATTGGCGTTTCGGTCCGTAGACCGTTCTGGCATCAATTGCGTGCGCGTCGAAGTCCGCGCCAACGAGACGAAAGCGCATCGACATTTGAGCGACATACTCCGGATAATCGGCGAAGCGCGGTTGAGCGATGGGGTCAAGGCGCGCGCGGCGCGCATCTTCACGCGCTTGGGAGAGGCCGAAGCGCGCGTTCATAACGTGCCGGTCGAACGCATTCATTTTCATGAAGTGGGCGCGCTCGACGCCATCATCGACGTGGTCGGCGCTTGCCTCGGTTTCGAGGCGCTTGGCATCGAGCGCTTCGTCGCTTCGCCG
>CAKZOF010000312.1 GCA_937135995.1 uncultured Pyrinomonas sp. | reverse complement strand
CGAGCGTCCCGCTTGGCGTCGGCTTGACCAGGTAATCGTCTGCGCCGGCATCCAGGGCGCTGGCGACCTTGCCAGGACCGTCCAAGGCCGAGAGAATCAAAATCGGCACTTGGCTGAAGGCTCGAATCGCCTTACAGACTTGCCAGCCGTCCATTTCCGGCATCATCAGGTCGAGGATCACGACATCAGGGGATTCCCGACGAATCATTTCCACCCCCGCTCGGCCACTATTGGCCGTTAGCACCTCAAACCCATGCGCACCCAGGAGCAGGCTCAACAACTCGGTTGTCGCCGCGTCGTCGTCAATGGCTAGAACTTTATAGGGCATGCCTTAATTATCGGCTAAGTCTGAGGTTTTTGAGTTTTCAACCTGCTTACAATCTCCCCTCGACCTACAGGTAGGGGGCCCTCCTCTTCTTCCACAACTTCCAGAATCGCGGTCAGTCCTTCCTGGGAATTGCCTCCGACCAGGATTTCGAACAGGCCGGGTTCGACAACGCGTTGCATGTCCTCGTTCAGGAACGACAACTCCTTTGGCGTTAGGGTGAAGGAAACGGTCTGTGTCTCGCCAGGCTGGAGCGTAACCCGACGAAAACCCTTGAGTTCCTTGACCGGACGCGTGACGATCTCGGAGAGCAAGTCGTGAACATAGAGCTGCACGACCTCATCGCCGGGGCGTTGTCCGGTGTTGGTTATCTCCACGCTGACGGCGACCGCGCCGGTCGGCTTGATCTTCGGCGGCGTCAGACGTAGGTTAGTATATTGGAAAGTGGTATAACTCAAGCCGTAGCCGAAGGGGAAGAGAGGGGTAGAATCGTGGAAGAGGTAGCTGCGCTGGCGAGAAGGCTTGTGGTTGTAATAGACCGGCAATTGACCGACCGAGCGAGGGAAGGTGATGGGCAATTTGCCGCCGGGGTTGATTTCTCCGAAGAGGGCATCGGCAAAGGCCGCCCCGCCTTCTTGCCCCAGATACCAACCCTCGAAGAGGGCATTGACCCGTTCGACCAACTCGCCGACCGAAAGCGGGCGACCGTTCAGGAGCAACGCCACGGTCGGTTTGCCAGTTTCGACGATGGCGCGCACCAGGTCATTTTGGCGGCCGGGCAGGTCTAAACGGTCGCGATCGCCCAAATGATTCTCGCTCCAGGCCTCGCGGCAAACCGATTCGTTTTCGCCGAGAACGAGCAGGACGACATCGGCCTGGCGCGCCAGCGCCGCCGCTTCGGCGATGAGTTTTTCCTCCTGATCAGCCGAAGGCAACGTCACGGCATCCTCATGCCAGCCGCGCCACCCTTGGCCGCCAAAATCCTCCTGGGTGATCTTACACCCTTCCGCATAACGCACCTGGAAACGCCCCTCGGCCTTTTGGCGGAGGCCTTCCAGGATGCTGACACCGCGGCCCGGATCGGCGCTGTAACCGCCCAGGTGCAGGCCGGCCGCGTTCGGTCCGATGACGGCGAGCGTTTTGATCTTGTTGCGGTCGAGCGGGGCCAATCCTCCTTCGTTCTTGAGCAAGATGATGGCTTCGCGCGCTGCGCGCAGCGCGAGCTCGCGATGCGCGGCGCTTTCGCTCACGCGCGCCGCTTCATCCGGATCGACGTAAGGGTTCTCGAAGAGGCCGAGCCGGAATTTCGCTTCCAGCACGCGCGCCACCGCTCGGTCGATCAGCTCAACGGGAAGGGTTCCGTTCCGCGCTTGCTGAACTAGCGTGTCGAAGGTCTGGATCTGGGGCAGCTCCACATCGACGCCCGCTTCCAGTGCCTTGCGTGCCGCCGCCGCCGCGTCGGCGGCGACGCGGTGGCGCGTGATGAGTTCGTTGATGCCGGAGTAGTCGGAGACGATGAAGCCGCGAAAGCCCCATTCCTCGCGCAAGATCTTGCCGAGCAGCCACCGGTTGGCGTGCGATGGGATGCCGTCGATTTCGTTATACGAAGCCATGACGCTCAGTGGTTTGGCTTCAGCGACCACCGTTTGAAACGGGAAGAAGAATTGTTCGCGCAAGATGCGTTCAGAGAAGTTGGCCGGGGCAGCATTGGTACCGCCCTCCGGTTGTCCGTGCGCGGCGAAATGTTTGAGCGTCGCGATGACGTGCTGCCGGTCGATGTTCGGCCCTTCGCCTTGAAACCCGCGCACGGCAGCCACACCCATGCGCGCCACCAGATAGGGGTCTTCGCCATAGGTCTCTTCGAGCCTTCCCCAGCGAGGCTCGCGCGCTAGATCGAGCACCGGCGTGAGCACTTGGTGCGCGCCGCGCGCCCGCGCCTCGCGCGCGGCGGCGGAGAAGACCGCGTGCACGAGATCGACATCCCACGTGCTGGCGAGCGCGATGGCTTGCGGGAAGCTGGTCGCTCCGCGAGCGGCGAGACCGTGAAGCGCTTCTTCATGAAAGATAGCTGGGATGCCCCACCGATTGTGCTCGATGATGTATCGTTGGAGTTGGTTGGTGAAGATGGCGTGTTCGCGCGGCCCCTTCTTTTGGTAGGGGCCGGTTCTGTTCTCCAGATCGGACGCCATGCCGAGGCTCGGACCACTGATCTGACCGATGCCGTGCGCAAGCGCCGCTTTGACGCGCTCACTCGGCGCGAATTCGCCGCGTTCATTGATGAACTCTGACGGACGCGGTGCCACCCAGAGCGATTGCAGTTGCGCGACCTTCTCTTCGAGCGTCATGCGCCGCAGCAAGTCCTGAACGCGCTGCGCCACGGGCAGTTGCGCGTTGCGGTAAGCGGGCTCCGTCTGCGCCCGGCCCGGCGGGAAGGCGACTAGCGTCAGGCAAACGATGAGCAGAAAAGACATCCGTTGCACACTAGAAATCCTCCTTTTTGTGTGATGGAGACCGGAATCTTCGCCCGGGCTGGGAGACGGTTGCCAGCTCGGCGCGAGATCTCGGCGGACGATCCATACGCGTCGAGACGGCGCGCGGTCGTGCCGCGTTTAATCGAGCCTGAACTCGCCGACGAGTCCGCCCACCATCACTTCGAACGCGCCCGGTTCGACTACGGGCTTGTTGTTCGGTCCGATGAAGGCCAGATCGTCGCGGCGCAGCCGAAAGGTGAGCGTGCGGCTCTGGCCCGGTTCGAGACTGATCTTGGCGAAGCGCTTCAGCCTCTTCCCGGGCGGAGTCAAGCTCGCCACCAGATCGCGCACGTAAAGCTGGACCACTTCTTGCCCGGCGCGCTTGCCCGTGTTGGTGACGGTGACGCTCACTTCCAGTTCTTCGTCACCACGAATGCGTTCGCGGTTCAAGCGCAACCTGCTGTAGCTGAAGGTCGTGTAACTCAGTCCATCTCCGAACTCGAACTGCGGGCGGAACGCGACGTTACTGAAGCTGGTCGTTTCGGCCTCGAAAGCTTTGCGGTCGTACGTCACCAGCGAGTTGGGCGCGTGTGGATAGGTGAAGGGAAGCTTGCCGCACGGGTTGAAATCGCCGAACAGCACGTCGGCGATGGCGTTGCCGCCCTCGGTACCGGCGTACAGGTTCGCGCCATCGATCCCAAGCACGAGGTCGTGGATCTCGGCCCCGAGATCGG
>CAKZOF010000311.1 GCA_937135995.1 uncultured Pyrinomonas sp. | reverse complement strand
CCGGACCCTTCCTAGAAGCGAACCAGGAACATGGCTAAGCAGAGGACATGCAAACGGATTTCCTTCTGCGTCTACGACCAGACCAAGAAACTGCAACGGCTCGTCCTTGTCAAGCTCCTGAACATCCTTGTGTCGTGGGCGACGTCAAGCTTGAGCACGCAGCAGCGCGCCAACGTACTCGTCTTGCTGGAGAGACCCACCGTCATGTCCCCAGTGGAAGGTTGGAGGAGGATTCGGAGGCTGATCGGCTCCGCTCCTTGCTTCGCCAGAGCGGTGCGAGAAACACGGAAGTATGGAATCGGCTGGTTCTTCATCAGCCAGACATACTAATGCCATTTCGGTCGATAAGGGCGCAGTTGCTGGGAAGCGAGTGTTGCTTATAGACGATCTTGTGCGGTCCGGGGCAACAATCAACGAGGTCGCCAAACAGTTGAAGGCGGCGGGTGTGGACAAACTTTACGTCGTTGTGCTTACAGAGACGAGACGAAAATGAAGAGTGTTTTTGTCGGTGGCTCTCGAAAAGTAAGTCGCCTCAATCTTGATGTCCGGAGACGACTAGATCGGATTGTGGAGGGACAATTGCGTGTGTTGGTTGGCGATGCCAATGGTGCAGACAAGGCTATTCAAAAGTACTTGAGCGAACGCCAATATCCACATGTGGTTGTGTTTTGCACCGCCAACGAATGCCGAAACAACCTTGGTCACTGGCCGGTCAAATCAATTGAGCCACCCCATAACACAAGAGATTTTGCATTTTTCTCCGCAAAGGATGCGGCTATGGCAAATGAGGCCGATTTTGGCTTCATGCTATGGGATGGGGAGAGTCCGGGTACCATCGTAAATGTTGCGCGCCTGGTTTCAACATCCAAGCCAGTCGTTCTCTACGTCTATCCGCGAAAACTCTTCCTCAACCTGAGAACACGGGCTGACCTCGACAAACTCCTTGGAAATACGCCGGTGCAAGTGGCAGCGAAATTACAAAGGTACATCGCCGAACACGCCCGCGAATTTGCGCGGTCGACAATCTTCGGTTCCACCTAACTATTGATTAGGCGGCATGAGTTCGATTTCGGCTTCTTCGAAAGGGAGTTTATTGGTTCCACCTAACTATTGATTAGGTGGCATCCCAGATGCCGGAGGAGGAGCGGGATGAGCAATCCACAGGGATCGGTGATGGATATTCTTTTCGGGCGATGGCGGAGCCAGATTCTCTACGCCGGCGTCAGGCTGGGGGTCTTCGATGCCCTTCGTGCCGGAGCCAAGACGGCGGATGATGTCGCATCCGAGCTGCACCTTAGCAGGCCACATACCTACCGGCTGTTGCGTACTCTCGCCGGCCTGGGGCTACTGAGCGAGGATCGAAACCGCTCGTTCTCGCTCACGGCCTCGGGGGGGATTCTTGCACGCCGATCACCCGCAGACCCTGCGGGGCATCACGTTGCTGGAGGAAGGCCCGGAACATTACGCCGTTTGAGGCGCGAGAGCGAGCGGCGGCGGCGCGAACTGTTGCAGGCCGGCTATTTCGGCAAAGGCCGCGCGAGTTTCAAGAGATGATCGAAGAGAGCCGCGGCGTCAACACGCCGAACCCGGTGGCACTGGCCGTCTCGCTCATTCACGACACGAGGTCGATTCGCCGCGACGTCGAACTCTTTCTCGAAAAGCAGGGCTGGCAGATGCCGATCGAAGAGATCGAGATGAACGGCTTGAACGGCAAGGATGATTTCGAGCGGTACGTCGCGCTGTTGCGCGAGACGCGCCGCAAGCTGAGCGAGCAGGGCGCGACCGAGCTACACCTTTTCTTCTCCGGCCCCGTACAGGCGGCCACCGTTCTCGGCGCGATCTACCGTAACTGGATCCCCGTCAAACTCTACCACAAACCGCGCGGCGGTCCGGCATACGAGTACGAATACTGGATGCCGCTCCCGTGATCTTCTTGCGCCGCTGCCGCTTCAGCTTGGTCGTGTAGTGACTTCAACCTTTTGGCTTTCTTGGGCCAGTGCTGCCCGGCTCTCACTTCAGAAAAGGCCGATCGACGGATTGCCGGCTTCGCCGCCTCGCTTTGGTTCCGCTCTTGGTCGAGCGACCTCGGG
>CAKZOF010000310.1 GCA_937135995.1 uncultured Pyrinomonas sp. | reverse complement strand
CAGCGCAAAACTCGGTCGGCGCAGGCGCAGGTCTTGGCCGACGCTTTTGCCCGTCTCCATGCCGTCGGCGAGATCGTCGCCCATCTGGTAAGCCGCGCCCAAGCACTCGGCGAATCTATTCAAAGCGGCGCGCACACCATCCGGCGCGTCGCACAGGATGGCGCTTGCGCCGAGGCTTAACCGCATCAACGAAGTGGTCTTCAGGTTGCGGCTCGCCAGCGTCGCCGCGCAAGCCGTCTCCGCCGACACGCTGAGATCGGTCGCCTGTCCGCTGATCATCCCTTCGACCCCGATGGAACGCGCCGCTTCCGCGACCAGCAGAGCGCCTTTGCCGTCGCCAGCGCGCGCCATCAGCCCATAGGCGCGATTGAGCAGAGCGAGCGCCGCAAGGATCGCGATCCCTTCGCCGACGACCAGATGCAAGGCTTTCCGCCCGCGCCTTTCGTTCGCATCGTCCATGGCCGGAAGATCATCGAGGATGAGCGAACTCGTATGCAGGTATTCGATGGCGCAAGCGATCGGCAAAGCTCGCTCGGTCGGTCCGCGCATGGCGGCGACGCCGACCAGGGTGAGCATCGGGCGCAGGCGCTTGCCGCCGGGAAAGAGCGCGTAGCGTAGCGCCCGGTTCAAACACTCTGTTCCCGGCTCGGCGGAGATGGGCAGGTGCCGGGCCAGCGCTTCTTCCAAACGCTCTCGGTGCGCTCCGATGAATTTCCGCAACTGGTCCATAAGATCCTTCGACCTCTCGCCCCTTTCGCGAGATCTCAATGTCGCATCTGCGATCCCGATCTTTGAGATTCGAGCTTTCTTTGCGGCCGCTCGCGGCGAAACGAAGTTCCAGTTTTCAGCGCCGCTCTCCGGCTCCGACCGGGGCGGGCTTGGTTTCGGCGAAAAGGATGCTTCTCAATTGCTCGGTCGCTTCCGTGAGCGGAAGATGCGCCGCGCCCTTCAGTTCGAAGCGTTCCGCTTCGGGCCAGACGCGCGCGAAGAAGTCGATCGAACGTTTGACGTCGGCGAACGTGTGCTCGCCGTAGATCAACGCAATCCTGCACGGAAGAGGCCGAAAGACGATCTTCGGTTCCAACTCGCCGAGCATCTGCAGATATCTGTAAGTGACCCAATGATCCACTTCAGCGAACGAGCGCGTCATGTCGCTTTCGGTCTTGACGCCCAAGCTCAAGAGCGCGTTGGTTATGCGGCGTCCGACCGGGTTGGCGAAGCTTGCGAAATAGGCGCGCCTGCCGATCTCGCCGAAGAGGAAGATCTTGAAATACCACGGCACGTAAGCGTATGGATCGAGAAGCACGAGCCGCGCGATGCGCGCGCCGAGCCTTTCCGCCGCGAGATAGGCGAAGATCGCCCCGCTGCAATGCCCGACCAGAGTGAGCGCCTCGGCTTCGGTGCGCCGGATGGTGGCGACGATCTGCTCGACCACGGCCTCGACGTTCCACCTCGCCGGTGCCGGGCTTCGCCCGTAACCGGGCAGGTCCGCGCCGTGAAGCGCGAAGTCTGTCGGCAGTTTTCGCGCGATGGGCAGAAAGGTGCGATGGTCACCGCCCCAACCGTGCAACCCGAAGATCACTCTGCTGCCTGCGCCGTAGCGTTTGACGAACATCGCTTTCAAAGTTGCTCCTCGATCCTGTCGGCGACCAAACGACCACCGAGCGCAACCATTGGCAGTCCAGTTCCAGGCGTCGTGCTCGCACCGACATAATAAAGCCCTTTGATCTCCCGTGAGTAGTTCGGCGCGCGAAAAGGGCCGATCTGGCGGAGCGTGTGTGCCGCGCCGAACGCCGAGCCGTCATAGAGACCGAACCGCTGCTGCCATTCGACGGGCGTCCACGTCTCCTCGACATCAATCTCGGTCTCGTCCAGTTCGACGCCTTCGCGGCGAAGACGAGCGAGGACGCGCGCGCGAAGATGACCGGCGATGCTCGCCCAGTCAGCGCCGTGCATCTCGCTGAGCAGCGGAACCGGCACGAGGACGAAGATGGCCGTTGCGCCGCGCGGTGCGAGACTTGGGTCAGTCGCCGATGGGACGCTCACGTAGAACGGAAGCCCCGCCGGGATGCGGTGATGAACGAAGAGGTCGTCGTAGGCGGCACGCACGTCATCAGGGAAGAAGATCGTATGGTGGCCCAGTCCGCGGACAGCGCCGCGCACGCCCCAGTAGAAAGTGACCACGGCGGGCGTCATCCGCAGGCGACGCGCTTTGCGTTGAAGCAGCTGTTCATCCGTGGTCGGCACATCGACGTTCGAGACGATCAAGGGGAAGCTTTCGCGCTCGCCCGAAGAAGTTTCCACTCCGAGCGCGCGCCGTCCGTCGGTACGGATGCGGCGGACAGGGCATCCGAGACGGAACTCGACCCCCAAATCTTCCGCCAATCGCGCGAGCGCCGCGACGAGCGCGTAGATTCCGCCGCGCGGCAGCCACAGACCGTAAGCCAGTTCGCCGTAGGCGAGGATTGAGTAGAAGCCTGGCAGCGCGTAGGGCGAACCGCCGAGGTACATGGCGTAAGCGCCCAGCGCTTGACGAATGCGCGCGGAGCGGAAGAAACGTTCGAGCTCGCGGTCGAGCGAATGGTGAATGCTCAAGCGCCGCATCTCGCGCCACGACAGCGCGCCGAACCAGCGCAGCGGATTGTCTTCGTTGCGCACGACGAGTTTGTCGAAGGCGATGCGGTATTTCGCTTCCGCGTCTTGCAGGAAAGCGAAGAGGCGCGGTTCGACGTCGCGGTCGAGCTGCGCGCATTCGGCTACGAGGCGATCGAGCCGACTCGACAACGCAAAGCGCACACCGTCGGGCCAGACGAAGACAAGCGACGGATCGACCGGCAGCAGTTCGATCTCGTCTTCCATGCGCCGTCCGGCCTGGGCGAACAGATCGCGGAAGACCCATGGATAGTTGAGCAGCGACGGGCCCGTGTCGAAGCGAAAGCCATCGCGTTCGAGCAGGTTGGCCCGTCCGCCCACTTTCGGGTTCGCTTCGTAAAGCACGACTTCGTGTCCGCGCAATCGCAGGTGAATCGCGGCGCTCAGTCCGCCCATGCCGCCGCCGATGATGGCGACCGGCGGGCGCGTTCTCGCTCTTTTCATCGCACAAGATAAGCGAGCGGCAATTTCCAGTACTTGCTGACGGGCAAGACGCGAAACTTCTCGCGCATCGGCACGCTCTGCCGACCGTCGCTCGCATGAGCCGCTACGCGGTCGTTCAACTGACGATAGACATCAATGCACGCGCGGATCGCAGGTCGACAGTCGGCGGCGAAAGCGTCGAGATCCGCTTCTGCTTGCCGGTAATAGTCTTCGGCCACTCGGGCCATGCGACGAACCGCGGCGGCTAAATTTTTGCTTGCGCGCAGAGAGCCGATCTCGTGCGGATCGATGCCGTGCTCGCGCAAGATATCGAGCGGGATGTAGAGACGTCCTCTTCGGGCGTCTTCGGCGACGTCGCGCGCGAAGTTAGTCAACTGTAGCGCGATGCCCAAGGCGCGCGCGGAACAGAGCGCGCGTGCGAGCGGTTGCCCACGCGCGGTGCCGTAGACGTGCGTCAGGAAGTACCCGACGACGATGGCGCTGCCGTAGATGTAGTTTTCGATTAGATCGTCGAGCGAAGCGAACGGGCGCGGTTGCGCGTCGCGCTTCATCGCGGCGAGAAAAGCTCTGTAGTGTTCGTGTGGGATGGCGTGATCACGCACCACCGCGGTGAATCCAGCGAGGAAGGGCGGCACGCCCGCAACCAGCGCGGCGTAGCACGATTCGGCGCGCAGCCCGCGTTCGTAAGCCTCGCCCCACGCATCGAGCCGGGCCAGTTTCTCTTCGGCAGTGAGCGGGAAGGTATCGACGATTTCATCGGGGAAGCGCACCGTCGCGTAGATGACCTCGACTTTGTCCCGTTTCTCCGGCGGAAGAAAGCGCGTCACGATGAAGAAGCTCGTGCTGTAACGACGCAACACGGCGCGCGCGCCACGCACGATCTCGGGCCAAGCGCGCTGCTCCGAACCGAGCGCGCGATGACGCAACGCTTCTTCGATTCTGGACCAGTCCTGTTCGCTCCAGACGTTGTTTCCGCTTCGCCAACGGATCATGATGCTGTGCTGCCAACCTTTAATCAGACGCATGTAACAAAACTTTGACAATCAACATGCAATATTGTTATCACGAATCGCGCTTCGATGTGACGGTACAGAATTCGATGCGAGAAGAAGTGATCCTTGTTAACGAATCAGATGAAGCCATCGGCACGGGCGAAAAGCACGAGACGCATCTTCGCGGGTGGATGCACCGCGCCTTTTCGATCTTCGTCTTCAATTCGCGCGGCGAACTGCTGCTCCAACGTCGGGCACCGCACAAATACCACTCCGCTGGCCTGTGGTCCAACACCTGTTGCGGCCACCCGCGCCCACACGAAACGGTGGAACAAGCCGCTCATCGGAGACTACAAGAAGAGATGGGCTTCGACTGCAAGTTGCAGCCCGTTTTCGCTTTCGTCTACCGCACCGAGTTCGACAACGAATTGATCGAGCACGAATACGATCATGTGCTCGTCGGCAGCTTCGATGGCAGGCCCGTGCCGAACGACGACGAAGTGAGCGAATGGCGCTGGGTCGACGCTCGACAGTTGATCCAAGAGATCCGTCACCACCCGGAACGCTACACCTACTGGTTGCGTGCGCTGAGCGATCGGCTGCAAGAGTGGCAAGATCTGGCGCTCGATGTCAACGTTTCGCGGAAGAGAAAGGCGTGAACTGCCGCCCGAAGATCAAGACGCTCCCGCTGCCGGGAAGCGCGCGCTCGGGATGCGCGCTGTGATCCGCCGACGGGCTGCACGACGTTTCGAAACATCTTGCGGCAAAAGGTTGCTCTTCACCGACGTCAACGGGCGCGCGTATGCAACCGCACAACGGTTTGAAAGCGCTCGCCGCGAAAGCGAGCCTCGCCTCGTCAAGGTGCGCGTGGCATCGTCAGTCGCGGGCGAGTTGCGCCGCTCGGTGGCAGCGAGGTTCTTCCCGCGTGGTATTCTGGCCCGCAGCGCTGGCGCGGCTCTTGCCCGATGAGGAAAGTCTTGGTTCGAATCACCGGACACGTCGGCGCCGCAATCAGGCCGGTGGTCGGATCGATGTCAAGCGTGATCGTGCCGAGCAAGCGCGTCGTCCCGTCCGGTTGCGTCGCGCCGCGCCCCTCGAGCCGTGGCGCATTGGGCCGCCGCGGTGTCGGCGTTGGTTCGGAGATGATTTCCGGCTCTGGCGGCGAAGCTTCTGGCGCAGGCACGTAGTCGGGCGGCGGCACTTCAGGCATCTCTATCTCGGGCGTCGGCAAAGCGTCGGGCGGCGCTTGGCTCTGCACGGTGGGCGCTGTGCCGCGAATGAAGTACTCGACGCGCTTGTTCGGGCTATCGGGCGCAGCGAGTTGACCCGTGGCCGGATCTATCTCCGCCGTTTCGATGCCCGGAGGCACCGGCCAATCTCCAGCCCACTCAGGATGTTCGGCAAGCGCAGCCGTCATGAAGTCGGCCCAGATCGGCAAGGCTGAATCGGCGCCGGTCAATCCGAGTTGCGACCCATCGTCGAAGCCGACCCACACGACGCAAACGAGCGAAGGCGTGTAACCGGCGAACCAGCCATCGCGCGAAGTGCCCGTTTTGCCTGCCACGTTGGCGCGAAAACCGCGCGCGCGGAGGCGCGCCGCCGTGCCGCGATTGACCACATCTTTCATCATCGAAGTCATGATGAAAGCGACTTCGGGCGTCACCACCTCGTTACGCTGTGCGGTAGGAGCCACCACCGTCTCGCCGCGCCCGGTGGTGATGCGGTTGATGGCTATGGGAGTGGTGCGCCGGCCGTTTTGCGCAAACGCCGTGTAGGCCGAAGCGATCTGCAACGGCGTGGCCTCGTTCGTTCCAAGCGCCATGGCTAGATACGGTCGCGGCGGCTTTGGCAAACCGGCCTTGGCCGCGAGGTTCATCACACGTCCGATGGTGACTTCGTTGGCCACCTCGACCGTGACGACGTTCAAACTGCGCACCAGCGCGTCGCGCAAGGTCACGGGACCATACGTGTAGCTGTCGCCGAAGTTGCCGGGCGAATACTCTTGGTTGTCGAAGGTGAAGGTCTTTGGCTCGTCGATGAAGGTGGTGGCGGCGGTGATGACGCGCGGCACGGGATCGTATGCCGTGTTGAGCGCCGTCGCATAGACGAACGGTTTGAAGACCGATCCCGGTTGCCGCAGCGCCTCGGCGCGATTGAGCTGGCTCCGCTCGTAGTCGCGCCCGCCGACCATCGCCACGATCTCGCCCGTCTGCGCGTTCATCGCCACCAACGCCGCTTGCACCGTGCCAGGCGGGATCTTCCGACGCGCGAGCACGCGGTCAAGTGCTGCCAGATTCTTCGTCACGGCAGCGTAGGCAGCTCGTTGCAGGTCCATGTCGATCGACGTGTAGATGCGCAAGTGCTGCGCAACGCTCACGTCGGCGAGAATGTCGCCGAGCAAATTCTGTACGTAATCGACGAAATAAGGCGCATCGGATACATCCACGCGCCCTTTGGCCGGAGCCACTTTGAGCGGCGTGGCTTGCGCTTCGGCGGCCTCTTGTGGCGTGATCGCGCCGGCTTCGGCCATGGATTGCAGAACTTGATTGCGGCGCGCCGTCGCCCGTTCAAGATCGCGGTAGGGATTGTAACGGTTCGGACTGCGGATCAAGCCGGCGAGAAAGGCGGCTTCCGGCAAAGTCAACTCTGTCACGTCTTTGTTGAAGTAGGCTTGCGCCGCCTCGCCGAACCCGTTGATCGAAAAGCCTGCCTGCTGGCCCAGATAGACCTCGTTGCAATAAAGCGCAAAGATCTCTTCTTTCGACAAGCGCGTTTCGAGAATGATCGACATGTAGGCTTCGGCCAGCTTGCGCCGCAGCGTCCTTTCAGGCGACAAGAGTAGGTTTTTGACCAACTGTTGCGTGATGCTTGACCCGCCTTGTCGCGCAATGGGCGAGTTCGGATCCGCATCGTAACGGCGCAAGAAAGCGCGCAAGATGCCGCGGAAGTTGATGCCCGGATGCTCGAAGAAGCTGCGATCCTCGGTGACGAGGATGGCCTTGACAAGATGCGGCGGCAAATCTTTGAAACCGATGACGCGCCGCTTCTCACGTTCGCGCCCCATGACGGAACTGATCTGTTCCGGTTCGAGCCACGCGCGGTTGACTCGCTGGTCGTTGTCGAGGTCGGTGATCGCCGCGATGCCTTTGCCGTTGCGCGCAAACTGCACGCGCAGGCGGGCGAAGGCACGCTTGCCATCGACGACGCTGTTCTCGCTCGGTTCGATCTCGACCGTGCTGCCGTTGATCGCGTAACGCCCGCGTGAGCTATCGGCTTGTTGCGCGCGCTCGACGTAGCCGGCGCGTTTGAGGCGCGCGACCAGTTCATCGATCGACAGAGCCTCGCCCGCGCGCACCTCTTTCGGCGCTGCATAGATGCCGGCCGAACGAGTGAAGATCTCGCCACGCAGCAAACGGTCGATGCGTGCCGAGAAGACGACGTAGTAATAGACCAAGAGGCCCACCCCAGCGGTGGTCAAGATAGCAAGCACAGCGACCACCGGCGTGCTGAACAGGGCACGCCACCAGCGTCGCCGCGGCTCTTCGGGCCACTCGTCATCGTAACGGACCACGCGCGCTCGACGCGGCGGCGAACTCCTCTTCTTGGGCGGGTAACCGGCAGCCATCTTCGTCAACGGCGCGGCGGCTGGCTCGGCCGCAAGCTCACTCTAAACTTTTTGCCGTCCCGCTGTCCACCTCGCTTTCGGTACGCCCGTCAGCGGGCGGTTGGCCCCGAGACGCTTTGCCGTGCGCCGCAACTTTGATGTATTTTCATCCTTTGCTGGATGGATGGTTCACTCGAGGAGGTCGAACATGGCGACGATGGAAGCGTTTGAGCGACCTGCAACCAGTCCTTTGCCGTTCGTCTCTTCCGACATACGCACCGAAGGGCGTCCCATCGTCCGTTGCGAACGGTGCGATGCGGAGACAGACCATTTCATTCAGTACGTCGGTCCGGATAACGACATCCACTACGTTTGCTGGGACTGCGTTCAGCGCGAAGAGAAACACATCACCATTCGTCCCGGTTGGCGGCGCATGAGGCGCGAGCCTGCGGACGGAAGATAGAGTTTCGCGGGGCGAGCACGCCGCGGACAGTGTGCAAACCGACCGACCGGCAAACGATGCGCTTCGCGGCGCGCCAGCGAAACCGATCGCGATCGCACACAGAAGAAGAGACCCTTGAAAGTTCTCGTCACAGGCGGCAGCGGTTATCTCGGCACGCATCTGCGCCGTTTTTTCGACGCCGACGACTTTTCGCGCCGCTCGTTCTACGACGTTTTGAATTCGCACGACGTCGCACTCGTCGGCGACTACGATGTGGTCATCCACTTGGCCGCTCACGCCGACAAGAGGCTCGCTGCCGCCGAAACCTGCTTTCGTGTCAACGCCGAGGGCACAGCCAACGTCCTGAAGCACGTGCGCCCCGGAGCCGTCTTCATCTACGCTTCGACCAAAGATGTTTACGGCACGCACGCGGACGCTTATGAACTGGTTCCCGAAACTTGTCCAACCGATTACTGCGGACAGGCGGCCTTTGAATGGTCGAAACTCATCGGCGAGCGATACGTCGATTTCTACGCCCATGCGCGGAACCTGCGGGCATGCATCTTTCGCCTGTCGCCCGTCTATGCGCCGCCATCCGACGGCAATCAACCGAGCTTCATCGGCGATTACGTCGAGCGTGTTCAGCGCGGGTTGCCAATTCGGCTGCCGCTTGATGGCGCGCCGCGACGTGACCCGCTCTACGTGGAAGATTTCGCCCGCGCCTGTCGCGCTTTCATCGATTCGAACGTGCGCCGTGGCGTGTACAATCTCGGCGCCGGACCGGAACACGCTGCCACTTTGCGCGAAATCGTCGAGATCATTGGACGCATCGTCGGGCGCGCGCCGTTCATCGAGCGAAGCGATGCGGAACCCGTCCCGCGCCACTACGTCGCCGATATCGCGCGCGCGCGAAGCGAACTCGGCTGGGAACCGACGTTTACGCTCGAACAAGGCATCCGGCAACTGGTCGCTTGATCCTTCAACGGCGAAACGGCGAGCGTCAATGTTTCGGAACGAGTCGAGTGACTGACCGAGCCCGAATGATAATGATGGTGAACAACGACTCGGCTGGCCGAGCTTGATGGTTAGGACGGTGAGCGAAAACATCGAACACCCTGAGCGCGTACTCATCTACGGCACGAGTTGGGTCGGCGATACCGTCATGTCTCTTCCAGCGATCGAGCGCCTGCGGCGCCTCTTCCCCGCGTCGCACATTGCCTACGTGGCGCGGCCTTGGACGGCCGGGTTGTTCGCCGACGGCGACGCGATCAACGAAGTTCTGGTCCACCGACGCCGCTCTCTTCTCGACTCGTTGCGGTTTGCGCGACGGTTGCGCGCTCGCCGTTTCGATCTCGCCGTGTTATTGCAAAACGCCTTTGAAGCAGCAGCGATCACGGCGCTGGCGCGCATCGCCCGGCGCATCGGCTACGCAACCGACGGGCGCACGCCTCTTCTCACTCATCCGGTGGCCGTCCCACCGTGGCGGCGCGAACGTCATGAAGTCTTTTACTACCTTCATCTCGCTGCCGAGGTCGAACGCGCCTGTGCGCGCAACATGGGCCCCGCCGAGACAGCGCTGGGAATGGGGCGAGAAGACGACTCGGGCGACAATGCGTTGCCGCGATTACGTGTCTCGCCAGAACGCCGCGCGCGAGCGCACGAGCTTTTGCGCGCACACGGCGTTGCCGTCGAGCGACCCCTTGTTGTTCTCTGTCCGGGTTCAACCAACAGCGAAGCGAAGCGTTGGCCTGCGGCGAGCTTTGCCGCCCTGGCCGACCGCTTGATCGAAGAACTGGGCGTCGCAGTGGTCTTCATCGGTGCGGCGAGCGAAATCGAAGTCGCCCGTGAAATCGCCCATCGAATGCGATGCAAAGCGAACTCGTTTGTCGGTGCGCTCGCCATCGAGCAGACGGTGGCGCTGCTCAGCACTGCCGCGCTGCTCATCAGCAACGATACGGGCCCGGCCCACATTGGCGGCGCGCTGCGCACGCCGACGCTGGTGATCTTCGGCCCAACCGATCCGAAACTGACGCGCCCTTTGTCGCCGACGGCGGAGATCATCGTCGATCCGCCTGCGTGCGCTCCGTGCCATCTGCGCCGCTGTCCCATCGATCACCGGTGCATGACGCGCATCGCGGTGGAAGCGGTTTTTCGCCGCGCAGCTCGACAACTCGAACGCCATCTCTCTGTGCGAGGAACTTGAACGAACAGGATCACCGATCGATGGATCAACAAAATAGAGGCTTGCGCCGCGCCGTCTTCATAGATCGCGACGGGACCATCTCCGAAGAGGTTGGTTACGTCAACCACCCGTCGCGCTTTCGCCTCTTTCCTTTCGCCGCAGGGGCCGTCCGCAAGTTGAACGAAGCCGGATGGCTGGTCGTGCTGGTGACGAATCAAGCGGGCGTGGCGCGCGGCTACTTCACCGAAGAGGTGTTGCTCGAAGTGCATCGCCTGCTTTGCGAGG
The DNA here is from genome assembly GCA_937135995.1 of uncultured Pyrinomonas sp. Classification (GTDB taxonomy): domain Bacteria; phylum Acidobacteriota; class Blastocatellia; order Pyrinomonadales; family Pyrinomonadaceae; genus Pyrinomonas. The sequence goes on along the minus strand of CAKZOF010000310.1, from coordinate 3,916 downwards.
CGCTCGAAAAGCAAGGCGCGCGTCTCGACGCGATCTACTACTGTCCGCACCACCCAACGGTGGGCCGACCGCCCTACAGGCTCGACTGCGATTGCCGCAAACCGAAACCCGGCTTGATTCATCGCGCGGCGCGAGACTTCGCGATCGACCTCGAACGCAGTTGGATGATCGGCGATCGCTACAGCGACGTGGAACTGGCGCGCAACGCTGGCGTGCGCGCTGCCTTCGTGCTGACCGGTTACGGGCGCGGCGAATGGGAGTATCAGCGCGGCGAATGGCGACAGATGCCCGATCTGGTCGCCGCCGATCTCGCTGATGCGGTGGAATGCATCACCCGCTGCGATGAGCAGGAGCGAACAGCACACCGATCAACTGGCGAGGGCGCGTGAACCGGCGGCGCGCTCCGTTGCGCATCGGCGGCAATCGAAGGTAAATAGGGATCGTGAAAAAAGTTGAAGTCAATCGAGATCGCATGTCTGCATCCGAGGAGTCGCTGCGTTCCCGTTTGCGTTCGCTCGCGCGCTCGTTTTCCGGACGCCGCGTCGCCATCGTCGGCGACATCATCGCCGATCAGTTCGTTCACGGCGAGATCAGTCGCGTTTCGCGCGAAGCGCCGGTGCTGATTCTGCGTCACGAGCGCACCGAAACCGTTCCGGGCGGAGCAGCCAATTGCGCGATGAACGTCGCGGCGCTCGGGGCGACGGCCCATCTCGTCGGCGTGATCGGAGACGATGCAGCAGGACGCGCGTTGCGCGAGAAGCTGGAAGCAACCGGCGTCGTCTGCAGCGCGGTGGAAGTGGCCACCAGCGCGCAGACGACGACCAAAGTTCGGATCTTGGCCGGGCGCGCGCATGCCCCGCGCCAGCAGGTGATCCGCATCGACTACGAAGCGAGCTTGGATGAGACAAACCGCCTGCGCCCGATGCTCGACGCTGAAGCGCGCAAAGCTTTTGCCGCGTGCGATGCAGTGATCATCTCGGATTACGGCTACGGCGTCGCCTCCGATCAGATCGCCGAAGACGCCCGCCGGTTGGTGCGCGAGCAGCACGTTGCTGTGGTCGTCGATTCGCGCCACGGGCTGCCTCGCTTCTTCGGCTTGACGTCGGCGACGCCCAACGAAGCCGAAGTAGAAGACTTGTGTGGCGAGCGCATCCGCGACACACGACACCTCGAAGAGATCGGTCAACAGTTGCGCCAACGCTTGCACTACGACGCGCTGTTGATCACGCGCGGTGCCAACGGGATGCTGCTCGTCGAACCTGATCGCGCGCCGCTGTACATCCCGGCCGTCGGCTCGCGCGACGCGGTGGACGTCACCGGCGCCGGCGACACGGTGATCGCCGCTTACGCTTTGGCGCTCGCTTGCGGCGCCACGTTCGAAGAAGCGGCGCACGTCGCCAACTACGCCGGCAGCATCGTCGTGATGAAGCGCGGGACGGCGACTGTTTCCATCGCAGAACTGCTTGCGGCGCTCGCGCACGAACCAAGCGCGCCGTCAGCCTACTCGACTTAAATAGCGAGCACATATGCGAAGTGACAGCGAACAGATGGACGCGGCAGCGCGCATTCTCGAACGCAACCGTTTGATTGCGCGCGTCGCCATCGCGCGCAAAAACGGCGCGCGCATCGTTCTAGCCAACGGATGCTTCGACCTCCTGCACGTCGGCCACGTGCGCTACCTCGAAGCCGCGCGCGCGCTCGGCGACCTACTCGTGGTGGCAATCAACGGCGATGAGCAAGTGCGTGCGCTCAAAGGACCAGGACGCCCCGTCGTGCCCGAACGCGAACGCGCCGAGGTCGTCGCTTCTTTGCGCGCCGTCGATTTGGTGACGATCTTTCACGAACCGACCGTGGAAGCGTTGTTGTTGGCCCTACGCCCGGACATACATGCCAAGGGAACGGATTATACCGAAGAGACCGTGCCCGAACGCGAGATCGTGCGCGCTTACGGCGGGCGCGTCGTGATCGTCGGCGACCCCAAAGATCATTCCTCTTCGGCGATGGTCGAGAGGTTGCGCCAGATGGGTTCGCGCTGAAGCACGCCGATCACGAACAGGCCGCGCTGGCTGAAACATGCCATCGGGGCAGTTATTCAATGCGCATTCTCATCGTCAAACTGAGCAGCATCGGCGATGTCGTCCACGCGCTGCCGACGTTGGACGCCATCCGCCGCGCACTGCCACATGCCGAGATCTCGTGGGTCGTCGAACGGCGCGCCGCCGAGATCTTGCAGGACAACTCGTCGCTCGACCGTCTCATCGAAGTGGACACGAAGGCGCTGCGGCGCGCGTCGAGGCTTGGGGAAACGCTGTTGGTTGCGCGCCAACAGTTGCGCCGGCTGCGCGCCCAGCCCTTCGATGTCGCCCTTGATCTGCAAGGATTGATCAAATCCGCACTTTTGACGCGACTCGCTGGTGCCGAGCGTCGTTGCGGTTTCGCCCGCGAAGCATTGCGCGAACCGGCGAGTCGTTTTCTTTTGACCGAGACCTATCGTGTCCCGGCGCGCGCGCACGTCATCGCCCGCAACCTCGCCTTGGCCGCGCAAGCGCTCGCCATCAACGTACCGACGGACCCGGAAGAGTACCGCTTTCCGATCACCATCGCGCCCGAGCACGAGCGTGAGGCGACCAGCTTGGTCGCCGCCACTGGCGATCGCTTCGCCATTCTCAATCCGGGCGGAGGGTGGCCGACCAAACTCTGGAGCGCCGAGCGTTTCGGCGAGTTGGCCGATGCCTTGTGGCGACGACTCGCGCTCCCATCCATTATCACGTATGGACCGGGCGAAGTCGAACTGGCCCAGCGCGCGGCGAACGCATGTCGCACGGGTGCTGTGCGCATCGCCAGTCCGTCGCTCAAAGGATTCTACGCCCTTGCGCGGCGAGCAAGCATCTACGTCGGCGGTGACACCGGACCGACGCATCTGGCAGTGGCTGCCGGCGCGCCCGTCGTCGGACTCTTCGGGCCGACTGAGTGGTGGCGCAACGGTTCGCCGCGCGTGGCCGACATCTGCGTCGAAAGGACAGACATCGGCTGTCGCGAAAACTGTCACCGCCGCTCGTGCGACCGCTGGGTGTGCATGGAGATCGCGACCGACCGCGTGCTTCACGCAGTGGAAGCGAGATTGCAACGCGCACCGAGAACGGAAGCACGCGCATCTCGACCGTGAAATGGCGTGCGCCCCGTCTGCTGCCGAGCGCGCAAGCCCACGCGCGGCGACTGCTCGCCTCTTCATCTCGGCTGGCGCCATCCGTCGCGGGGCGTTGACTTTTCAATCCGCGCCCGAATGGACTACCATTCGCTTGGGTCACAAGGGATGACGAACCTTCGCGGCACACGGGTCGACGGTTCAGGCAACTCTGCTGACTCGCGACCGATGAAAGACGACCAATTTTCGATGCGCGTGCCTACTGCCTCTCAGAATCAGGCAAGAGGCGCGAACGACGGTGAAAAGCTGCCGTCAAACGACCACTCTGCATCGCGCAACGGTCTCGGGGCGCAGCTCCAGCGGTGGCGCGTCCCGCTCGGATTCGCCTGCGGTGCGGCGTTCATCTTGCTGGCGCAGCCCGATCCGCGGAGCATGATCGCGGGCGGAATCGTCGCCGCACTCGGACTGCTGACGCGAGCATGGGCGTCGGGGCACATCCGCAAAAACGCCGTGCTTGCTACTTCCGGGCCTTACAGTTATACGCGCAATCCGCTCTATTTCGGCAGTTTTCTCTTGGGTCTTGGTTTCACCATCGCTGCCGGAAGAGCCTTCCTCGGCCTCCTCTTCGTCGCTTTCTTTTTGGGCATCTATTTGCCAGTCATGCGCGTCGAAGAAGCGACGATGCGCCGTCTGTTCGGCGCCGAGTACGACGCCTATGCGCGCGCCGTGCCGCTCTTCTTTCCGCGTCCGACGACTTATGCGAGCCGCGCT
>CAKZOF010000309.1 GCA_937135995.1 uncultured Pyrinomonas sp. | reverse complement strand
CCCTCTTTTTAAGCGCCCTCAGCTTTGCGTTGAAGAGTTACTTGGACGCGCAGCGGGCGCCGCTCTTTCGCCCACAGCGCATTGCGGGCGCAGAGGATCTCGCGCCCGGCGAAGCGCTTAACTTCCGCTATCCGACCGAAAAGGACTCGGCGATTCTGGTCCGCGCCGAAGACGGACGTTTTTACGCCTACGGCCAGAAGTGCACGCATTTAGCTTGCCCGGTCTACTACGAGCGCGGGCGTGGTCGGCTCGAATGCCCGTGTCATGAGGGCGCATTCGACTTGCAAACGGGGCGCGTTCTCTACGGGCCGCCGCCACGCCCGCTCGACCGCATCCTGCTCGAAATCCGTGATGATGGCGTCTGGGCCGTCGGGCGCAAAGCACAAGGCGAAGGGAGTTTCGGCAACCTGCTGGCCCGGTTAACGCGGAACCGGTAGCCGATGGCTAGCCTACTGGACCAACGGGTGTGCGGTGTGCGCGGGCGCAGAATAGCCCGATAGGCATTGTCGCCAACGGCTGATCTGCAGGGCCACAGACGCACGAGCAAATCGGGATCGCAAGATGAATCGCCAGATGAGAGAATCGAAGATGATGACCGCAGAGGACAGCGCCGAGCGCAACGCGCGCCCGCGCGTGCACGTCGGGCGTACAGCCGTCGAGCAAACGCGTCTCGTACTGCTCATGATGATCAACATCGCTCAACTCTGGACGCTTTCGGCCATCGTGGAAGCGTCACTCGCTGCTCGCTGGCATCTTCTCGCGCCGCTCATCGTCGCCTCGGGCATTTGTGCGATGATCACGCTCTCGATCCTGCTGTGGTGGCGGCCCGATCGCTCCGCACGTGATCAATGAACCGCGTGCAAGATCGACAGCATCGCATAGTGGACACACAACCAATCACGAAAAGACGTTCTCGACATGGCAGACACTACCTCGCCTACAACTATCTGCACACTTAATGGCCCCTAGATGATCCCCTTCATTTGTGCTTTAGCTATGGGTAGTTGACTCGTGGCGACTACAAGAACGTCTCTCCTATACGTCCTGCGGGTTCACTGCGCTCGCCGACTATGTTGCGGCTCGGAAGCCCATGAACGCGGCCGAGACGCACGCGCTTCTCGATCCGGTCCGGGCGCGCCTTGCCATGCCATTCGCGCGGGAGACTCACACTTCTTCCCGAGCATTCTCGCTGCTTCCGAGAAGCTCGGAGTAAGCAAACAAAAAGTATGCAGAGATGATCATGCGCCCGCGCGGTGATCCAGATCTTTTCAAGAAGCGTAATCTGGATGATCTATTCCGTGTGTGTAAGCATAGGTGAGCGCCTCGATCTGCCGGTCTTTAATTAGGTCTCGGACGTGGCCCGCTTTGGGAGAGATCCCTTCCACCCGGTCGATGACGTCCATCGCGATGCTGAAACGGTCTATTTGATTGATGATAGCTAGTTGCAACGGTGTCGTGATGCCGCCTCGTCCTTTGAGGAAGGGCGCAAGATAAGTAGCTTCCACCCCGATCTTTCGATTCTCACGATACCCTCGGACGTGTAGATTCTTATGATTCGCCCTGCGATAGGCGAGCCGATGGATGAGCCACGGGTAACCATGAAAATTGAAGATGATCGGTTTATCCCTCGTAAAGTAGGAATCGAACTCTCGATCAGGAAGTCCATCCGGATGTTCCCCGCTGGGGACGAGCGTGAAGAGGTTGACGACGTTGACGAATCTGATTCGCAGATCAGGGAAATACTCCCTCAAAATCTCGACCGCGCATTTGGCCTCCTTGGTTGGGACATCTCCACAGCTGGCGATCACGACATCGGGCTCTTCCTGTGGATGAACGGAAGCGAAATCCCAAATCCCAAGCCCCTTGGTCACATGGTTGAAAGCCTCGTCTGTATCCAAGTACTGCGGGTGGCGTTGTTTGTCGATGACGATGATATTGATCCTGTCGCTCGTCTGAAAAGCACGCCAAACGGTCCACAGCAACGAGTTCGCGTCGGGCGGAAAGTAGAGTCGAACAACGCCGGGCCATTTATCGACGATCGCATTGATGAAGCCCGGATCCTGATGCGTGAACCCGTTGTGATCTTGTCGCCAGACGACTGAGGTGAGAAGCAAGTTCAAGGACGGAATGGGAAGCCTCCAATGCACATCGGAAGAGATATCCAACCATTTGCCGAACTGGTTAACCATCGAAGAGATGATTGGCGCGAACCCCTCATAGGTGTTCAGCAAGCCATACCTGCCCGTCAAAAGATAGCCTTCCAACCAACCTTCCACCGTGTGTTCCGAAAGATACTCCATGGTCCGCCCCGTGGGCGAAAGGAACCCCTCGTCGGCGTCTTCAGGCAAGGTCTTCGCCATCCATGCCTTGCCGAATTCGAAAACGGCATCGAGCCGGTTCGACTTGGTCTCATCGGGACCGAAGACCCTGAAGCTAGTTGGATTGAGCCTGATCACCTCTCGCAAGAAACAACCCAACGGTCTCGTATTCTCCGCCGCCGTCGTCCCTTTCCGCTCCACCTTCACGGAGAACTCTTTAGCATCAGGGAGCCTGAGCGGGTATCGCCTCCCTCCAGCGTTCGCGTGATGGTTGGCGCTCATCCGCTTCTCGCCTTTGGGGGCGAGACCTCGAAGCTCATCTCTGAGCGTCCCTTCTTTCGTAAACAGCATCTCCGGCTGATAGCTTCTCAGCCAATCTTCGAGCACGCGCAAGCTTTCGGGATCGGCTTTGACCTCAGGTAGAGGCACCTGATGCGCCCGCCAGTACCCTTCTAAGTGCGAGTCCTTGACCTTCTTCGGCGCCGTCCAGCCCTTGGGTTCGCGAAGGATGATCAGTGGCAAGCTCGCCCTTCGCGCTTGCCGCTTTGCGCGCGCCTCCTCGCGCAGAGCCAAGATCCTTTCCGCCGCCCAATCCATCGCTTCAGCCATCGACTCGTGCGCTCTCATCTGATCCGCGTCCGAAACTATCCTCGGCTCGTAACCGTAGCCTCTGAACAAAGACGACAGCTCTTCATCCTCTATTCTCGCCAGAACCGTCGGGTTGTTTATCTTGTAGCCATTGAGCAGCAGCACGGGGAGCACCGCGCCGTCTCTAGCTAGGTTCAAGAACTTGTTGGAATGCCATGCAGTGGCCAAAGGGCCGGTCTCAGCTTCGCCATCGCCGACGACCGTAACAGCGATGAGCTCAGGGTTATCGAAAACAGCACCGTAAGCGTGAGCGAGGCTGTAACCCAGTTCCCCGCCCTCTTGAATCGAACCGGGAAGCTCCGGCGTGCAATGGCTGCCGAACCCGCCGGGGAAGGAGAAGGCCCTGAAAAGTCGCCTGATCCCTTCTTCGTCCTGCGTGAATTCTGGATAGAGTTCGCTGAGAGTGCCTTCGAGATACGCGGGAGCGATCACGCCGGGCGCGCCATGCCCTGGTCCAGCGATGAAGATGCAATCGAGATCATATTTGATGATGACTCGGTTGGCATGCACGTAGATGAAGCTCAAGCCCGGACTCGCCCCCCAATGGCCCAAGAGCCGATTCTTTATGTGTTCAGGTCGCAGCGGCTCCTTCAGCAAAGGATTATCCTGTAGGTAGATCATCCCTGCCGACAGGTAACAACAAGCCTTCCAGTATTCGTTCAACCCATCAAGCTCCATAACTCTATCTCCCCCAAAGCATGTTACAGTCCCCTCAATCTTCGCGCCAACCTTGCGGCACAACGTTCCAAGTCTCCCCAATTTTCGACGCATCCGTGAGCCGATCTGGATCGACTGTGGCGAATAAAAGTCCGACCAATGATAGTTTAGGTTTCCGATGAAACCTCGCCGATGACGAGATCGAAGATTTGATTGACGCCGACTCACCCGAAGACCAGGATACGCGCAGTCGAAAGGTTCGCGGGCAACATGAAGAACGGAGAGACGCGAGGCTTAAGACTTATTGACACTCCCACGGCGCGCAGCACGTGGGATTCTAGTTCTCACCCCCTAATTGAAATCAAGGGTATTTCCGATGGCGTTTGATAACAGGCTGGATCAGGGAGAAATCTCTTTTTCCTCTTTCCCTTTCCCCCGACTGAGAGCGAAGGGGATTCGCCTCGCAAGCAGATCTAAAGCGAGTCCGGTATTTGTGATGAGAAGCCGCCGGGAGCGGCTCGCCCGATGTGCTGGGACGTTCAGCGTCGCAGTCGTCTTGCTCACCGATGGCAACTTGGCAATCGCCCATCTCAGCGGCCAGCGAATGCTTCGCCTGTCCCAGCGTTCCTGTGTGATGACTCTCTTTATGCGGGCGCGCCGAGAATGGTTCCTCCCGGATCACTCTCTCCGCCCAGATCTTTCAGCAAAGGTCGCCCATCGGGCGAGGCGCTCTGGCCGAGGTAGCTTTCGGTCAACTTGCGAAAGTGGTAGCCCATTGCCGCCAGTGTCATCGCGTGGGCGAATCGTTGCGGGCACGCGGCCAGCGTGCGCGCCACATAGTGCCAGAACGAGGCGCGCGCGCGGTCGCGGATGCCTAGTTCAAACACCAAGCGCACCAAGGCGGCCAGATCATGGACCAGTTCGTTGTGGCGCGATTCAAGGCCGGAGTAGGCCAACCGCTTCAGACACTCGAGCGCGCGGTTGTAGTACTCCGTTGGGCTGTAGATCGTTTGCAAGATGCGTTTGTAACCATCGATCAATTGCCCAACGTCCATACGGGGGATGAAATTAAGCGAACAATCCGTGTTGTTGCCGCTGCTTTCGCCGAGCAACCTCCCTTCGCGTTCCAACCGCCGCCATAGTTGCGTTCCCGGCAGCGCGTGCAGCAGTCCGACCATGGCTAGTGGGATGGCGCTCTCGCGTATGAACTCGATCTGACGGTCGAAGATGTCGGGCGGATCGTGATCGAAACCGACGATGAAACCAGCCATCACTTCCATGCCATAGGATTGGATCTTGCGCACTGCGTCGAGAAGATCGCGTTGCAGGTTCTGCCCCTTTTGCGCTTCGGCGAGGCTCTCCTTGACGGGCGTTTCGATGCCCAGAAAAACGCGCCGGAAGCCCGCGCGGCGCATCATCTCCAGAAGTTCATCGTCTTCGGCGAGGTTGACGCTCGCTTCTGTGAAGAGGCTGAACGGATAGCGGTGTCGTTGTTGCCACTCGGCCAGTTCAGGCAACAGTCGTTTGACGTTGCGTTTGTTGCCGATGAAGCTATCATCGACGATGAAGACCGATCCGCGCCAGCCCGTTGCGCGCAGTGCGTCGAGTTCGGCCAGCATCTGAGCGGGCGATTTCGTCCGCGGCACGCGACCGTAAATCTCGATGATGTCGCAGAACTCGCAGCGAAACGGACAGCCGCGCGAATACTGCACGCTCATCGAAACGTAGCGGCGCAGATCAACCAAGTTGAATTCGGGCACCGGCGTCAGTTCGAGCGACGGGCGTTCGCGACTGGCGTAGATCCGTTCGGTCGCGCCGCCGTGCGTGAACTCCTCGATGAAACGCGGCAGCGTCTCCTCAGACTCGCCGAAGAAGAGGTAGTCGGCAGGCAAGTCCTCGCAGGTCGTCGTCACATAGGGGCCGCCGACGGCGACGGGTTTGCCGTGAAGCTTACACTGCTGCACTACCGCGCGCAGCGAGTCTTTCTGCACGAGCATGGCGCTCGCAAAAACTATGTCAGCCCACTCGATGTCCGCTCGCCTGAGCGGCTCGACGTTCATGTCAACCAAGCGCCGCTGCCAGTTTGCCGGCAGCATCGCGGCGACGGTCATCAATCCGAGCGGCGGAAAAGCCGAACGTTTGCCTTCGAACTTCAGCGCGTGTCGAAAGCTCCAGTAAGTGTCGGGAAACTCTGGATAGACGAGCAGCGCTTTCATGGATGAATCCCTCTTCCCCTTTGAGGGGCGCGAGTCTTTTCACCTCTGTTTCAAGGATTGCGCAAAAAGCGTGCTCATCCTACTCTTCGCGCCAACTGGTGTCAATAGGGTCAAATAGTGCCGGGTTATCCAAGGCTTTATGTTCCATGCCGCCAGCTCTCACTCCTAACCTTTACTTGGACGCGAGAAGCGAACATCACTGCCTAGGCATGGCCGACCATGGCGCTTCCCCCGGAACGCGCTTGATGGCATCGTCTGGAACCGCCCCACCTGATCGTACTCGTGGCTCCGATCCAAAGGCACGAACTTCTATCCAGCTACAAAAGCGGGCGAAGAGTTGGCAGCATGGGAACGCGAAAGCTGAAAGGCATACCCGCGATGAAAACCTACAAGCGATTAAGCGCGGCGCAAGTCTTCCACCTGAAGATGCCTTTCGGCGAGAGAGTCGGTGCGCGCAGCTCTGAGGAACAGGCCGCTCGGTTGATTGTCAGATGTGAGGCGTTTCCCCGGATGACGCAGTTGTGAATACCAGATAGCTACGCAGTAACAGCGCAGGTGCGGTTCAGCAATGGAAGCAGCGTCATTCACTTCGGATTTATGCAAAAACGCGATTACAAGCTAGGGCATGACAGCTCAACGGCTACTTTGCAATCGTTCACCAACATAGCTCAATAATGCCGCAAGCTGAATGGGATCGCGAGCGATTGGCTCCGCTTCACCCACAGCAAGCTCCACCCGCTGCCAATCGTCGTACAAAGAACGTGACGTCCTCCCCCGAATGAATTCGGGGGCATCCCTCGGGATGCGCGAGGGGTGCTTGCGCACGGGGCGCGTGGACCGTAATCAATCCAACTTGGAATGAGGTGACCACGCCGGAGCGCGCCACACGGCCACTACTCCCCTTCGTGGGAGATACCTGGAAGGCGCGCTCGTAGATGTTCAGAGCGCCGTTCACGTCCGCTTTTGCTCATAGAGCGGGAGAGATTACGAGGGGGTCCGTGTATCGATTACTGCCCCCTCGTGCTCCCCCGCTCTTCTAAATCTATGATTTGGTTGGTGCACCCGGGAGGACTCGAACCTCCGACCTTCTGATTCGTAGTCAGACGCTCTATCCAACTGAGCTACGGGTGCATCGAAATTACAAATGATAAGAGGCCGGAAACAGATAAGTCAAGTGCTACGAGCTCTCGCTGAGAAAAGACGCACGACCAAGGATCGGGCTACCTGTCAGCGGCAAACTTAGAGGGCACCCTCTTGTTGTTCAGCGATGGAGCCTTCTTTGCGCAGCGCACCCGCCCACGGCTACCTCATCGCTCGCGCCGGTTTGACGTTCCCTTGCGCACTTTCCGAAGAGGTCGCATCTCCCGCCATCGTTTCGCCAAAGACGGCACTAGCCACACGAGGCCGATCAAGGAACCATCCGTGAAGTGGTGCGCGAGGCGCCGAAACAACTCCCGTGCGCGCGGAGTGTAACTGTACCACCAAGGGTCTCGAAGAAGAGTCAACCGATTCGCGTGCACGTGTTGCGGAGCAACCATTTCCAACAACCCCAATCGGCCGTGAGTTCGACCCCAACCGCTGCAACGCACGCCGCCCCACGGCGCTTGTGCGATCGCGTGCGTGTACAGGACCTCGTTGATCATCACCGTCCCGACACGTAGTTCGCTGGCAAGGGCGCGTCCGCGACGCACATCGCTGGTCCAAATGCTCGCCGTTAATCCGTACATGGAGTCGTTCGCCAGCTCGATGGCCTCCGCTTCCGTGCGGAACGTCATCACCGGAAGCACCGGGCCGAAAGTCTCTTCGCGCATGACCAGCATCGAGTGGTCTACATTCGCCAGCACGGTCGGCGCGTAGAAGAGCCCAGCACCGCGAGCGATCCGCTGCCCGCCAGCGAGCACGTGCGCGCCGCGGGCCAGAGCGTCGCGCACGTGCTCTTCGACCACCGTCAACTGCTTCTCGCTTGCCATCGCGCCGATGTCGACTCCGTCACCTTCGCCGACGCTCAGTTTCGCCGTCTCTTCGACGACGCGCCGCAAGAACTCTTCGGCGATGCTTTCGTGAACGTAGCACCGTTCCACGGAAGCGCACGCCTGTCCAGCGTTGGCGAAAGCGCCCCACACGGCAGCGGCAGCCGCCTTGTCAAGATCGGCGTCGGCGAGCACGATCATCGCATCCTTGCCTCCCAGTTCGAGCACGACTGGAGTCAAGCATCGCGCGGCCGCTTCGGCGACGCGTCTGCCCGTCTCGACGCTCCCCGTGAAAACGATCTTGGCGACCCCGCTGGTAACAAGCGCCGCGCCCGTCGTCCCGTCGCCGGTGACAACCTGCAAGACTCCGTCTGGCACGCCAGCTTGCGTGAAGAGGTGTCCGATGGCAAGTCCTGTCAGCGGGGTCAACTCGCTCGGTTTGAGGATCACGGCGTTGCCGGCAACGAGCGCCGTGGCCACCTGTCCGACCGGGATAGACCACGGGAAATTCCAAGGCGAAATGATGCCAATCGTTCCAAGCGGACGGTAGGCGATACGCGATGCGCGACCGAGAAGTGTGTAGTGGCCAATAGGGAGCGGTTCGTCGCGGAGCAGGCGCTCGGCGTGGCGCGCGAAATAATTCAGTAGATCGAGTGACGGCACGAGGTCCATGGCGATCGCCTCGGAGAAAGGCTTGCCCGACTCGCGCGCGATCAGGCGCGCAAGATCGTCCAAGCGGTCGAGCGCGAGGCGGCGCGCACGAAGGAGCACACGCGCGCGGTCAGCGACCGAACGCGCGGCCCACGCCTGCCATGCGCCGCGCGCTCGCTCCACAGCGTGCTGCACCTCGCTCTCGGTAGCGACGGGAACGCGACCGAGTTCTTCACCCGTCTTCGGATCTCGGGAGATGATCTCGCGTCTCGACGAGGCTCGCTCCGATGCTGCTTCCGCCACCCTCGCTTCGCTCATGATCTCGCCTCGTCGGAGATTATGGCGCGGAAGGGACGCGAAAAGAAAGGGGCGAACGAGGCGCGAGTAAGAACTTCACGATTCGACCCGTCAAGTGGTAGCCAGACGATCAACCTCGGACCGCCGAAGCAAAAAGCTTCGTCTTTACGGCCCTGGGAATCGCACGACGGGCTGAGAAGCGCTGAAAGCGAGCGCCTTCGTTGTCGCTTTCTCGCGCTTTTGTTTACAATTGCTCTTTGCGAGCACGGTCTTTTCGACCACAACATCAAGGAAGCGAAGATGAAGAGAGAACAACTGGCGGAGTTCATGCGCCGCATGGAGCCGCAATCGGTCGCCATCATCGCCAGCGCGCGCGAAGCCGTGCGCTCCAACGATACGCACTATCGTTTCCGTCAAGACTCGGACTTTTACTACCTGACTGGCTTCGACGAACCAGAAGCGATCGCCGTCATTTCGCCCGACGCAGAAAAACCATACACGCTCTTCGTTCGCCCGCGTGACCCCGAGAGGGAGACGTGGGATGGGCCGCGCGCCGGTGTGGAAGGGGCGATCGAGCGGTACGGTGCCGATGCAGCTTTTCCGATCGACGAGTTTCGCGCGAAACTCGACGAGATCATCCAAGGCAAAAGGACGCTCTACTATCGTTTCGGCACGCGCCACGAATTGGACCAGATGATCATCGAGGCGATCGCGCGCATGCGCGCGCTTGGTCGGCGCGGCATCGTTCCTCCGCGCACCATCACGGACACGGGCGCCATCCTGCACGAGATGCGTTTGATCAAGAGCGAAGCCGAAATCGCGCTGATCGAACGCGCCGCCGACATCACCGCCGAAGCGCACCGCGAAGCGATGCGCGCGGCACGCCCAGGGATGCACGAGTACGAAGTCGAAGCCTTGATCGAGTACGTGTTTCGCCGGCACGGCGCGACGGCTGCCTACACATCCATCGTCGGCAGCGGAGAAAACGCCACCGTGCTTCACTATTCGGCGAACAACGCTGTGATCCGAGAAGGCGACCTGTTGCTCATCGACGCTGGCGCAGAATATCAAGGGTACGCCGCCGACATCACACGCACCTTTCCGGTGAGCGGCCGCTTCAGCCGCCCGCAGCGCGAACTCTACGAAGTCGTGCTCGAGACGCAAAAAGCCTGCATCGCGATGATCCGGCCCGGCGTCTCCATGGACGAATTGCACAACCGTTCTGTGGAACTGCTGACCGAAGGGTTGGTCCGACTCGGACTGCTGCAAGGCGCGCCGAGCAAACTGATCGAAGACGGAGACTATAAGAAGTTCTACATGCACCGACTCGGCCACTACCTAGGGATGGACGTTCACGACGTCGGACTCTACTACGTCGACGGCCAATCGCGGAAGCTTGAACCCGGCATGGTGATCACCATCGAACCCGGCCTGTATGTGGCGCGCACTCAAGAGGTGAATGAAGATTACCGCGGCATCGGCGTGCGCATCGAAGACGACGTTCTCGTCACCGCGGAGGGACATCGCGTGTTGACCGCGGGCGTGCCCAAAGAAGTCGAAGAGATCGAACAGTTCATCGCGCGGGCGCGCGTCGAAGAAAGAGCGGCGTAGAAAAGCTTTACAGCACAAGCGAACGCACACCGTGCGTTGCAAGAATGCCGATCGGCCTAGCCGCCTCTTAGCGAACGCTCGACGCCCGCGCGCGAATTTCAAGCATCGACAAGCCCCGACGCTCGAAGACTTTGAGTCACCTCTCCGCGCCGTCGGCGCGTGAAAGTTCGGCGACGATCTCGCGGGCAACAGCGCGCGCGCGTTCCGTCTCGTCGGGCCGAAAAGAGACCGCACCGACCACGGGGTGACCGCCTCCGCCGTAGCGTTCGCAGATGGTCGCGATGTTGTGGCGGCGCGGGCGCGGACTCCATGGGTTGGAGCCGACCGAAATCTTGGTGCGCCCGGGACTGCGCGTCAGCGCCACCGAATAGGTCGTTTCGGGGAAAAGGTAGTACGGAGCGAACTTGTTGAAAGTCTCCACGCCTTCATCGAGCAGATCGAAGAAGACGACGCCATCCTTGTAGGTCGCTTTGCGCCGCACGAGTTCGAGCGCCTGCTGCTGCGCTTCGCGCGCGCGCCGGAATTTGCGTTGCACGTCGTCCGACGCGGCCACTTCGTCCAACGGACGAACGCAAAGCGCACGGATGATCTCCTCAATGAAGCGTTCATCATCTTCGCTTTCGATGACGAGCATCAACTGGAGCGCCGGAGCACGAAGTTCCACCGCTTCGGCGGCCGAATCGTAGAAGGCGCCGTCGATCTTGTGCGCCCACGCCACCAGCGGATCGAGCATCGGATCGTGAAACGAGTAGCGCTCGCGCGCGTAATCGGCGATCAACTCGGTGCACGAACGGCGCGTTGGATCCCACACCTTGCGCGCGGTTTTGGTGCGACGGTAATGCTCCTCATCCGCTGGCGAAAGAAACGCCGACTGATGATGATCAAACCACCAAGTCAATCGCTCCGACGGGCTGTATTTGAAATCGACGATGGCATTCTCGTCGCCGTCGAACATCTCTTCTTCGAAGAGTTCGCCCGGGCGATGGTGCAGGCCACGGTAGAAGATCTGTGCTTCTTTGTGGAGGCGTTCCGAGTAAAAGCGCGTGAAGACGACGGCCGAACAGACTCCATCAAAACAACGACCGTGGTAGAGCAAGCGGAGTTTCATGGCGATGTGATCACTTGCGTCGATCCGGACCAAAGAAATAACGCGACATCTTAGCAACATTTGCCGCGCAAGACTAGCCGCCGAGCGAGGGTTTGAAACGCCGTCCATTGTTTGTGATAATGGCGCGGAGTCGTTTCAACGAAGAACCGAAGAACGCTCTCGACGGCCCTTCAGCAGGGCCGCTGCGGGGTTGTTTACGCTCAATCGTGAAGAGGTGATCGAAGATGATCTCGAAGTCGAAACTTTTGCTTCGCACAGCATGTGCTCTAGCGATGAGCGCGCAACTTTTCGCTGCGCTCGCCTGTGCTCAAGCGCCGCGATCTGCAGCCACCGCCAACGGTGTCAACGCCGCGCCGCTCCGGCGATACCTGATCACGCCGGAGACGCTTCCGCCGCCTTTCGCCACGCCAGACACCACCAATCCGCCGCGCCTTGTTCCGCCGCCGCCCGACGCCAAGCTCAACATGCCTCCCGGCTTCGCCATCGAGACGTACGCTGAAGGCTTTCGGCGCCCGCGCGAGATGGCGCTCGCGCCCAATGGCGACGTCTTCGTCTCCGATTCCGAAGCTGGACAGATCGTCATCCTACGCGACGCGAACAACGATGGGAAGCCTGATCAACGGTTCGTCTTCGCTTCCGGCTTGATGCAACCTTTCGGCATCGCCTTCTGGCGCGATTACGTCTACATCGGAAATACCAACGCCGTGGTCCGTTTCCGCTACCGTCCCGGACAGACGCAAGCCGAAGGGGCGCCGGAGAAGATCGCCGATCTTCCGGGCAAAGGCTACCGCGAACACTGGACGCGTAACCTCATCTTCAGCCCCGACGGAAGCAAGCTCTACGTGACCGTCGGATCGGAATCCAACGTGTCGGTCGAACCCGAACCGATGCGCGCCGCGATCACCGAATTCAATCCCGACGGATCCGGCAAAAGGATCTTCGCCAGCGGCCTGCGCAACCCGATCGGCGTCGCCTTCAACCCGGTGACCGGCAAGCTTTGGGCCGTGGTGCAAGAGCGAGATCGCATCGGCGACGATCTCGTGCCCGACTACGTGACCGAAGTCAAAGACGGAGCCTTCTACGGTTGGCCCTTCGCCTACATCGGGCCGAATGAAGACCCGCGACGCAAGGGCGAGCGCCCCGATCTGGTGCGCAAAACCGTCAAGCCCGACGTCTTGATCCAAGCTCACTCGGCGGCGATGGATCTCGTCTTCTACGACGGCAAGATGTTTCCTGAAGAGTATCGCGGCCACGTCTTCGTTTCGCTTCGTGGATCGTGGAATCGCTCGAAACGTACTGGCTACAAGATCATTCGCATTCCGTTCAAAGACGGACGTCCCGTCGATGGCAGCTATGAAGACTTCATCACCGGCTGGATGCTCGACGAGAATCGCCCCGAAGTCTGGGGGCGACCGGTCGGTCTGCTCGTGCTGCCGGATGGATCGCTCTTGATCTCGGATGACGGAGCCAACAAGATCTGGCGCGTAACCTACCGCGGGCGTTGAAGAGAATTCCGCGGAAGGCAGCACAGAAACGCAGTCGAGAGCGGAGTTCGAGCCGGTCTTGTTCCTGCGTCCTCCGCGCCGTCGGGCACGCGGTCGAAACGTGGAACACGCATCAACTCAACCTGCGAACATCGTGTTGGCTAGCATCGCAGCGGCGTGGCACGGCGTTCGATGCCTGATCGCGATGCAAGCGCAGTTGCTCTCTTGTGCCCTGCTCTTTTCGCTCGTCGGCACAAGCTTGGCGCAGGAGAGCACGCGCCCCGCGATTCGCGGCGAAGTGCGCGATCAAACGGGGCTTCCCGTCGCTGGCGCAACGGTCGAACTTCGGGGCGAAGGCTGCAACGGAACAGCCCGCACGGACCAAGCCGGAAGCTTTCAACTCGATGGCCCTGCCGCTGGGTGCACGCTCGTCGTCAGCGCCTCGGGATTCGCCGCGTACACCGAACCGCTCACCGCTCGAACTACCGACGCTGCGCCGCTGCAAATCACGCTCGCGCCGGCAGCCTTCAACGAGCGCGTCACCGTGACGGCAGCGCGCGTTTCGGTGAACATCGGCGACACGCCGCAGAGCGCGCGGACGCTGTCGGATCGAGAACTGCTGACGACGGCGGCACCGACGCTCGATGACGCGCTACGACAGATCGTTGGCTTTGCGCTCTTTCGGCGCGCCGGCAGTCGCACGGCCAATCCGACGTCGCAAGGCGTCAGTTTGCGTGGCGTCGGCGCGAGCGGCGCGAGCCGCGCGCTCGTTCTCGTCGATGGCGTGCCGCTCAATGATCCGTTCGGCGGATGGATCTACTGGGGGCGTGTGCCGACGGTAGCGATCGAACGCGTCGAAGTTCTGCGCGGCGCGGCGTCGGACCTGTACGGAAGTTCCGCGCTCGGCGGCGTCGTGCAAATCATCACGCGCCGGCCCGAAAGGCCGATCATGGTCGCCGACGCTTCGCTCGGCAATCGCGGTACTGGCATGGGATCGCTGTTCGCTGGGGGGAGATGGCGCAACTGGGGACTCGCGCTCTCCGCCGAAGGCTTTCGCACGGATGGCTACGTCCTCGTGGACGAAAACGCTCGTGGGCCGGTCGATGTCGCAGCCGGCGTTCGCCGGTCCACGTTCGAGACGACTGTGGACCGAAAGTTCGGCGAACGCGGCAGCATCTTCTTGCGCGGCTCCTATTTCGCCGAAAGGCGCAGCAACGGCACGCCACTGCAAACCAACCAGACACGCACGCGACAGTTGAGCGCAGGCGGTCGGTGGGCCAGCGTCGAACGAGGCGACTTCGACTTGCGCGCCTACTTGAGCGCGCAGGTCTACGACCAGAACTTTTCGGCAGTGGCCGCCGGCCGTCGCTCTGAGACGCTGACGCGCGTGCAGCGCTCCCCATCGCAAGCATCGGGGGCAGCCCTTCAGTGGACCAGAACGCTCCAGCGCCAGACGCTGGTAGCCGGGGCCGAAGCGCGCGACGTGCGCGGCGCAAGCGATGAGACGATCTTTTCGGGCGGGCGCCCGACTTCGCTCGCGGGCGC
>CAKZOF010000308.1 GCA_937135995.1 uncultured Pyrinomonas sp. | reverse complement strand
CAGGTTCGCGCGCCGCATTGCGCAGCACGGTTCTCCCCTGTGCCAGCGTCGCTGCCATCATCAGGTTCTCCGTGCCCGTGACCGTCACTTTGCTGAACTCGATCTCCGCACCGCGCAATCGCCCCGCTTGCGGCGCGCGCGCGACGACGTAGCCAGCTTCGAGCGACACATCGGCACCCAACCTCTTCAACCCTTCGAGATGAAGGTCGATCGGGCGCGTGCCGATGGCGCAGCCGCCCGGCAGCGAGACACGCGCCCGCCCGAACCGCGCGACCAACGGTCCGAGGACGAGCACCGACGCACGCATGGTCTTGACCAATTCGTATGGCGCTTCCAAAACTTCGACGTGCGCGGCGTTGATCTTGTGCGTGCGCAGTTCGGGCGTGAGCACCGTCGCGCCCAAGTCTTCGAGCAGACGGCGCAGCGTCATGCAGTCGCGCACGTACGGCACGTTATGTAGCGTCACCGTCTCGGCCGTCAACAGCGCCGCCGCCATGCAGGGGAGGGCAGCGTTTTTAGCGCCGCTGATCGACACGCGACCGCGCAACGGGCGCCCACCACGAATGTGGAATTTGTCCATCTCGCTTCTCCCGCGTCGCCGCACGTCGAAAAGCTACGGCGAAGGGGTCTGTGCCTCGCGTCTTCAAAATGGGACTCTATCACGACGGGCGGCGAATCATCCAGAACAAGTGCAGCACGACGAGATTCGGCGGCGTCGGGGCCGCGAGCGCATCTTTCGCCTGACTCGTAGGCAGATAGCGGCTGCTGCGTTGAGCATCGGCAATGGATCACGCAAGACAGCCCGGGCTTCACCCCGAAACGGCGCGCATCAGCGGCGGCGCAGGCAAACGGTGCGCGGAATGCCTTGCAAGTCACATTTGATGTCGAGAAGCTCCCAGCAGCGCGCATCGATCAAGCGATGGACGGTTCGCGCTTGACCGAACCCGATCTCGAAGATCAACTGGCCGCCGGCGGTCAAAAAGCGCGGCGCGTCGCGCAGAAGACGGCGAATCACGCCAAACTCGTCACGGCCAGCGGTCAACGCGAGGCGCGGTTCGAAATCGCGCACCTCGCGTTGAAGACCGGGCAGATCGCGCTCGGCCACGTAGGGCGGATTGGCGACGATCAGGTCGAAGCGCACCGGCCACGGGGGGGCATCGGCCATGCCGGCGTCATCGGCCCCCCCCGGCCAGGGCCGCCAGTCGGACCACCAGCGTCCCTGCACCCAGCGCACCGGCAGCCCCAGCCGCCGCCCATTGGCTGCGGCCACGGTCAGGGC
>CAKZOF010000307.1 GCA_937135995.1 uncultured Pyrinomonas sp. | reverse complement strand
CGGCTTGGTGGGAGCGCATCAGGGCGTGGCAACGGTGCTATCCGCTCGACGACGACGTCGGCGGCGGCGATGAGATCAGACCGCAGCAGGTGGTCGCCGAGTTGGGCCGATTGACCGGCGGCGAAGCGATCATCTGCACCGACGTGGGCCAGCACCAGATGTGGGTAGCGCAACGCTATCCGTTCAGCCGTGCGCGGCAGTTGATCACCAGCGGCGGTCTCGGGACGATGGGCTTCGGCCTGCCGGCGGCCATCGGCGCGCAGTTGGCCTGTCCAACGCAGCAGGTCATCGCCGTGGTCGGCGACGGCGGTTTTCAGATGACCAATCAGGAACTCGCCACCGCCGTGCAGTACGACGTGCCGATCAAGGTGGTGATCATGAACAACCGGTACTTGGGGATGGTGCGGCAGTGGCAAGAGCTGTTCTACGACCGGACCTATTCGGAAGTGGACCTGTCGGTGGCGGCCGTTTTCGTCAAACTGGCCGAGGCTTACGGGGCGGGCGGCTTTCGCGCGACGCATCCGGCGGAACTAGGCGATGTGCTGCAAGCGGCGTTGGCGCACGACGGCGTGGCGGTGGTTGATGTGCGCGTTGCCAAGGAAGAGAACGTCTATCCGATCGTGCCGGCAGGCGCAAGCGCGCGCGAAATGATCACACGGGCGCGAGCCGGGCGGTAGAGAGGCCGTTTGTGGTGAATAGCGTTTCGCTGAAGATGGGTTGAAGATCAGCTTATGCGACGCACTTTGTCCATTCTGGTGGCGGATCAACCGGGCGAGCTTTCGCGCATCGTCGGGTTGTTCAGCGCGCGCGGCTTCAACATCGAAGCCTTGACGGTGGCCCAGACGCTCGACGCGCGCTGGTCGCGCGTGACGGTTGCGACGCACGGTGACGAGCGGACCATCGAGCAGATCATCAAACAGTGCGCGCGGCTTGTGCGCGTGCAACAGGTGCGCCCCGTTTCGGACCAGACGCATCTGGAGCGCGAGATGGCGCTCGTCACTGTGGACGCCACGCCGGGCGCGCATCGGCAGGAGTTGTTGCTGTTGGCGCGCGCGTTCGGGGCCAAGATCATCGAGATCGCGGGCGCGCGCGCGACGCTGGAGATCACGGGCGCGCGCCGCGAGGTCGCGGCCTTCATCGAGCTGCTGCGTCCGTTGGGCGTGCGCGACGTAGTGCGCAGCGGCGCCGTGGCGATCGAGCGGCTCGCGGCTTCGCCGTCAGCGGAAGCGGCAGCCACGACGGAGGAGGCTTGGCCGTCGAGCGGTTTTGACTGTTGAAGCGAGGAGCGTTCTGGGCGAACGGCTTCGGCGGCTGAAGCGGGGAGGGGGCGAGATGAAACTCTACTACGACAAGGATGCCGATCCGGCGGCGTTGCGCGGCAAGCGCATTGCCATCATCGGCTACGGCAGTCAAGGCTTCGGGCAGGCGAACAACTTGCGCGATTCCGGGTGCGACGTGATCATTGGGTTGCGTCCCGACGGGCGCACGCGCGCCAAGGCCGAACGGGCTGGATTCAGCGTCTTGCCGATTGCCGAGGCGGCGCAGCAGGCCGACATCGTGATGATGCTCGTGCCGGATGAAGTGGCACCCGAAGTTTACGAACAGTGCGTGGCGGGACGCTTGCGCGCCGGCGCTTGTCTCGGATTTTCGCACGGCTTCGCCATTCATTACGGCTTCATCAAGCCGCCGAGCGATGTCGGGGTCTTCATGGTGGCGCCCAAGGGGCCGGGCCACCTTGTGCGTCGCGAGTACACGCGCGGCGCTGGCGTTCCGTGTCTGCTCGCCGTGCATCAGGATCCGACGGGCGACGTCCGGCGCACGGCGCTCGCCTACGCCGTGGCCATCGGCGGCGGGCGGGCGGGCATCATCGAGACGACCTTTCGCGAAGAGACGGAGACGGATCTATTTGGTGAGCAGGCGGTGCTGTGCGGTGGATTGACGTCGCTCATCAAGGCCGGTTTCGAGACGCTGGTCGA
>CAKZOF010000306.1 GCA_937135995.1 uncultured Pyrinomonas sp. | reverse complement strand
CGTGAAGAAGACCAGCTTCTGCTCAAGCTGCGACGACCACTCGGTCGTCTTCTGGAGCAGAGCGCCATAGCGCGGGTTGGCCGTGTCGGTGGACCAGATCAGGTGGGCGAAGGCGCCGGCTTTGGTCGCCAGCTCGACGATCTGCTCGTAGCGCGCGATGGCTTCGGCCAGCGCGGCGGGGTCCAGGCCGGCGACGCGCCCGCGATAGTCGCGGTCCAGCGCGGCGGCGTCGGCGTCGGCGCGGCTGCCGGGATGGTCGGCGACGGCAGCGGCTTGGTCGTCGCGCTGGCGATCAACTGGTCCAGCCCGGTCGTCGAATCGTTGTTGCGGAACTTGTAGAATCCGGTCAATTGCTCGGTCCATTCCACCTTGCGCTGTTGATAGCGCTGGTCGTTGCTTGTGTTAGCGTAGGCGATGGCGCGCGCATAGGCATCAATGACGCGATCGATTACCTGGTTGAGTTGCGCCAAAGCGGCTTGTTGTTCGGGCGATTCGGGCTTGCCCAAGTATTTTTCGCGGTACTCTTTGGCCAGCGGCTCGTAGTACGCCTGCTGGTAGGCGACCGCCATCAAAGCGTAGGTTTGCGGATCTTTCTTGGCGAAGCCTTCGTACTGCGCTGCTTTGTAGAGGTAGTTGAGGGCTTCGCGCGGGTTGTTCTGCTTGATCGCGTAGATGCCGAGCGCGTAGTTCAACCAGCCGAGTGTCTCATCCTTGTTGAAGTTGGTCGCTCCTTGCGGCGTTTTGCCCGCTTCGAGTTCCTGCAGCGTCTTGCGCGTGATGGCCATCGCATCAGGGATCAAGGCGTCTTGCCCCGAAGTCACCGCGCCCAAACCGGACCATGCCGTGGCGATCATCACGCCGAGGTTGTCCGGCTCCTCGGCCAAGATCTGTTTGCCGAGCGGAAAGGCTTCGGCATACTTCTGCTGCGCGTAGAGCTGCTGAAAACGCGTCCGCAGTTCCGCCTTCTGCGACGCTTGTTCGTACTTGGTGACGAAGTTGCGGACGTAGTTGGTGATCTCGTCGGTCTCGTTGCCGAAACACTTCAGATACTCTTTGCCCGCTTCGTAGGCGACCTTTTGATCGGTCTTGATGTTGCTGCGGAAGCGTTCGTAGATCTTCTCTTTGAGTTCGGGCGCGCATTGACCGGACTGCGACATGCCCGTCGCGAACGCCGGAATGGCGACGGTCGTCATGGTTGCTGCAAGCAGCAAGGTGCGAATTGCGTTTTTCATCTCTGGCAGGTCCTCCCCAGAACGTTTTCGATCTCTCTCTTCTTCGAGGCGCGAGCCTTCACATCCAGCGTCGCGTGTGCTATCTGATGCGAACATCGCGACCGATCGTTGTCCTCGCGGTTCGCCTCTTCTTGCACCGTCGCGCTCGACCAACGGAGAGCCTTGCGGATGCTTTTGGTCGGGATCCCGGATGCAAGACGGGATACTGCACCAAATCAAAGAGCGCTGTCAAGCGGGGCAATCAAAAGGCAATGCTCCGACCACCGCTTCGCAATGATCGGAGCGTTGCAATTCGTTGATCTTCGTGTTTTCCGAATCTTCTGTTCTCGAACCGATGCCCCTAGGGATTGGTTGCGAGCACTCGGCGCGGGCGCGAGTCAGGCGTTGCGCCGTCGGCCTGCGGCGTTGAGGGCGTTTCTGTCTGAGCGGGTGGAGTTTGGTTTTTCGGCTGGGGCGCGGGGCGCGTCGTCGTCTCAGTCGGCCGCGTGACCGGTTTGACCACCGTCTTCACTTTGTTCTGCGTTTGATCGGCCTCTTTCTCCGCGCTGCTCATGGTTGCCGCTTCGGCTTCATCCGCCTCGCGCTCTTCATCGCTTACGGCGGCAGCGTTGACCGGGTTGACTTTGGGCCGCGGCGCAAGCTCAGGAGCGGTGGCGAACGCCGGTGGAGTTTGCGTTCTGAACCGATGCGCGAGCGCGCGATAGATCTGTCCGGCAACCGCCGCAGCTGTGCGCCCGCGTTCATGCGAACCGCGCGTGACGACCACCACGGCGAGCTTCGGATCATGCGCCGGAGCGTAGGAAGCGAACAATCCCAGCCACGATCCTTGACCAATGCACGTTCCCGTTTTGCCAGCGATGGTCTGCGTCGCGTCATACGCGGTGCGCGCCGTGCCATAGTTGACGGCACCGATCATGCCGGGGATCAAACGACGCAAGTGTTCCTGCGGGATGTTCAACTGACGGCGCACTTCCGGTTTGAAGTTGACCGTCTCTTCTGGCGTGCGCGGCAGATGCGGGACCAGCAATTTTCCGCCGTTGGCGATGGCCGAGACGAGCGTCGCCAGTTGAATCGGCGTCACCTCGAAATCGTCGCCGTGCGAAGACATGTGATTAACGGCATACCCGTGTTTGTAAACGGGCACGCGCCCCGGATACTCGTTGGGGTGATTGATCCCTGTGCGCTCGCCGAGGCCGAGTTCGCGCGCATACTTGATCATCTTTTCGAAACCAACGCTGCCGCCGACGTTTTGGAAAAACCCGTTGTTGGAGAGCGCAAGCGCGTCGGTCAGGTCGAGCGCGTAGCTGCTCGCGTTGACGCTAACGAGCTGCACGGGATCGATGACGTTCTCGCACAAACCAGCCAGCCCCGTCACCAATTTGATCGTCGAGCACGGCTTGAAGCCACGTCGCAGCGCCCATTCTTGATTGACGATGGTGTAGACGCGACCGGTCTTCGGATCCATGACGACCACTGTGCCAGCCCGATCGCCCAGAGCGTCCAATGCCGCCCGACGCACTTCAAGGTCTTCGCCCGTCGTCTCGTCGCGCGCGATGTTCGCCGCCGCTTCATCGCGCAGGGCTTGGTCCATCGCCCGCTGTCTGGCGATGGCGGCAAGGCGTGCTAGCTCCGCTCGGCGTGCGGCCTCTTCACGCCGGCGCCGTTCGGCTTCGCGCCGCGCGGCGAGCAGACGTTCGCGTCGCGACATGCGTCTTGAGTGGCGGCTCTCGCGCGCAACGCTCTTGCCGCGCACGCCGCTGCGGCCCGTGCGCGCTGTCGTGCGCCGACTAGAAGAAGCGCGCAGCGTACGTCCTTTGACCGCCTTTCTCTTCTCGGTTTTGGCGGTTGCCTTAGTCTTCTTCGTCGCCGACCTTGTTGCCTTGGATCCTCTCTGCGCGGGGACGCTCGTTGGCGCGACGGCGACGAGCAGCAGAGCGAAAAGAGCTAGGACGAGAATCGGGGAACGTTCCGCAAAGGTCATCTGTAGAGTCAACCTCGCTGCTGGAATTCGGCTTACCTTCTGATGCGCCGACGAAGCGAAAACGTTGACGCGCTTCGTGAAGCTTCCAAACGTCCGAAACCACTCTCCTCATCAAACATCGGACGAAACGAGTTCGTCCGAAAGACCTCTTCGTGCAACGCACTCTTACGCGAGCTGGAGCCGAATTCGCGCGTCCGGCCCCGATGAGGAGAGGGCATGAAAAATTTTGCGCAACGTCTCCGCCGAGGGGATTGCGCCGGAGACGGTTGCAACTATAACATTCAACCAGAGCAGGCGGCAACAGGATTTTTCGTCGGGCGAGAAGAGTCATGGACCGGTTGAAACTCATCTACAGCTTTCGCGCGCGTCTGCTGCTGGTCTTCGCCCTGTTACTCGTCGGGACGCTCGGCGTACAGTATCAACTCAACGAGTGGGAGAGACAACGTGTCGCGCGCATCATCGAAGAGCAGGAGCAAGCCTTGGCAGCCGGTTTCTCGCTCGCTATCGAGAGCCTTTCTTCGCCGGAACGGTTGGCTGAGTTGAGCCGCAAGAAACGTTCAGCCTTTCTCGCGCGCGAGGCCGATCGTTTGATCAACATCCTCATCGTCGATGATGTCGGGAACGTGCCCGACCGGCTGGATGCGGAAGATCGCGTCGCCGATAGCCTCGATCCGAAATACAATCCACAGCAGATGCCTGATGGCTCCTATCGCTACTTGAAATTGAGCGAAGTTCCGCTGCCGCCCATTGTCGAAGCCGACGCCACCGGTGCGCCGGCCGAAGAGGATAGTTTCTTGCGCGCCTACGTGCGCGCGACGGAAGCGGGTAAACCGCGCGCCTTTCCTTTTCCGGTGCTCACTGACCAAGGACGCAGCTACATCATCGTCGTGCTCGGATCGGCGAGCGCTTCCTATGCCCCTTCGCCGTGGCGCGCGATTCGCCCGCTGTTGCCAACGCTGGCTGTGCTGCTGCTGGCGACGCTGGCAGCGGTCTTTCTCGTGTGGCGGTTTACGCGCCCAATCCAGGAGCTTTCGCAAGCGGCCAAGCGCGTTGCCAAAGGAGACTTCGACTTTCAAGTGCCGGCGGCCAATCGCCGCGACGAGATGGGCGAACTTGCCGCCGTCTTCAACGAGATGCTCGTCGGGCTGCGGCGGACGCGCCAGCTCGAGGCGGAGTTGAATCAAGCCGAACGCTCCGCGGTAATCGGGCGTTTGGCGTCGGCCATCGCGCACGAGATTCGCAACCCGTTGAACTACATCAACCTGACGTTGGACCACCTGCGCACGCAGTTTGCGCCGTCCGATCCAGAAAAGCGTGCCGTCTTCGAGCGTCTGACCAAACAGGTCAAGGACGAAGTGGCGCGCGCCAACGCGCGCATCACGGAGTTTTTAAGCTATTCGCGCCCATCCAGATTGAAGCTTCGGCCGCTCGCCTTGCGCCCGATTATTGAAGACGTTTTGCGCACGGTGGAAGTGCAAGCCAACGAGAACGGGATCGAACTCCGACTTGAAGAGCAAACCGATGTGCCGCCCGTGATGGGCGACCCGGAATCGCTCCGCTCGCTCTTTGCTAATCTCATCATCAACGGGTTGCAGGCGATGGACGGTCACGGCGGCAGATTGCGCATCGACATCGCGCCCGATCCGCCATCGGGCAGCGTGCGCGTCGTCGTCGAAGACACGGGGCGCGGTATCCCGCCGGGGGACTTGCCTCATCTTTTCGAGCCGTACTTTTCGACCAAAGAGACGGGCACCGGGCTAGGGCTGGCGATCGTCAAAAAAGCGGTGGAAGATCATGGGGGCGCGATTCAAGTTCAGAGCGTCATCGGCAGGGGGACGACCTTCACGGTCACGTTGCCGGCGGCCACCCCCGATGTCGAACGCGCGAGCCTCTAGTCCACTGCCGGCATCTGCTATCATAGTTTCGCGGAGAGAACAGAGATGGCACGCAAAAGCATCTTGGTCGTCGATGACGAACGCGCGCAGCGCGAGATACTTGAAATGATCCTGTCAAGCGAAGGGTACGATGTGACTACCGCTTCGTCAGGCGAAGCAGCGTTGAAGCTCGCCAAGGAGAAGCGGTTCGATCTCGTCCTCACGGACTTGAAGATGACCGGCATGGATGGCATCGAACTGCTGCAACGGCTGCTCACGCTCGACTCTTCGATCATTGTCATTTTGCTCACCGCGCACGGTTCCATTGAATCGGCCAAAGAGGCGTTGCGTCGCGGAGCATATGACTATCTCGAAAAGCCATACGACCGCGATCAATTGCTCGACACGACTCGGCGCGCGCTCGAGCGACTCGACATGCTCGACACCGAGATCATCTCGGCGTCACCCGCCATGGAAACGGTCAAGAAGATGATCCTCAAAGTCGCCGGCTCCAGTTCCACCGTTCTCATTCGCGGCGAATCGGGCACGGGCAAGGAACTGATCGCGCGGGCGATTCACAACATGAGTCCGCGCGCCGATCAACCGTTCGTGTCGGTCAACTGCGCGGCCATCAACGAGAACCTGCTCGAATCGGAGCTCTTCGGCCACGAAAAGGGAGCGTTCACCGGCGCGCACGCCGAAAAGAAAGGGTTGTTCGAGGTCGCCAATCACGGGACGCTCTTTCTCGACGAGATCGGCGAGTTGGACATCGGATTGCAAGCAAAACTGCTGCGCGCGCTCCAGGAGCGCGAGATACGCCGCGTCGGCGGCACGCGCCCGATCAAAGTCGATGTGCGCGTAGTGGCAGCGACCAATCGCGACCTGCGCGCGATGGTGCAAGACGGACGCTTTCGCGATGATCTCTACTACCGCATCAATGTGCTGTCGATCGACGTGCCGCCGCTGCGTGAACGGCGCGAAGACATCCCCGTGCTGATCGACTACTTCTTGCGCAAACACACGCGCAACACCTCGCGCTTGATTCGCGGGTTGACGCCCGAAGCGCGCCGTTTGATGCTCGACTATTCGTGGCCCGGCAACGTTCGCCAACTCGAATCGGCCATTGAACGCGCCATCCTCTTGAGCGAAGGCGACCAGATCACGGTGGAAGACCTACCGCTCGAAGTGCGCCAGGAGACGCGCCCGGCGAGCGAGGGCATCTTCAAGCTGCCGCCCGAAGGCATTTCGTTTGAGGATGTCGAACGCGATCTCATTCTCCAAGCGATGGAACGCACTGACTACAACATCACCAAAGCGGCCAAGCTGCTCGGCATTACGTTCCGCACGCTTCAGTACAGACTGGAGAAGTTCGGCATCAAGCGTCCTGAGCGGCGCCCGTCCGAGCGCGAAAGTTGAACCCGTCATAGCCCCCACAGCGCGCAGCTGTGGGGTTGCTGGGACGACCCAGCAAGCCTATCTATGACTAGCCCAAGTAGCGCGCCGTTTACAGAATCAAGGAGCTTCGAGCGATGAACATCATCGATACGCTGGCGCTTGCTCTCGGCTCAGCATGGACCTCAGGACTCAACCTCTACGCCACGGTCGCCGTGCTCGGACTAGTCCAGCGCATGGGGTGGGCGCGCCTTCCGGGAGATCTTCAGGTGCTCGATCACTGGGGCATCATCGGCCTTGCGCTA
>CAKZOF010000305.1 GCA_937135995.1 uncultured Pyrinomonas sp. | reverse complement strand
AACGCCCGATATTTCTCATTCCTGCCATGAGGCGATCGGGTGAAAGCATTCCATTGTAGAGTCCGTGCAGAAAAAAGCCCAATAAAACTAATAATCCAACTAACCAAACAATTGGGAAACGTCCAATTCTCGGAGGAAGCTTATCAACCAACTCTTGACGACGATAATCTGCACGACTCATCGGGTTGTTACCTCCTGTTTCTGCTGCTGTGTGCGCTCAAAGCTATTGTTGTGTGAATGGTCTGGAGACACATCTTCATAAAGTTGCTGAAGTTCTGCATCACTAATTTGTTTTGCCGAACCATCTAAAATCAACTTGCCAAACTTCAAACCTATAAGACGATTGCCATATTCTTTGGCAATTTCTAGTTGGTGCAAGGCACAAATAACTGTTAACTGACGTTCGTCAGCAATTTCCCATAACAAGTCCATAACTTCCCGCCCTGATTTAGGATCGAGGCTAGCAATTGGTTCGTCTGCCAAAACAATTTCTGGATCTTGCATCAACATCCGCGCGATCGCAACTCGTTGCTGTTGTCCGCCTGAAAGATCCCTAGCACGACGAGCTGCAAATTCACTCAGACCAACACGGTCGAGGCATTCCATAGCTTTGTAGCGATCCCGGTCGTTAGCAAAGGGAGAAAACATTTTCCAAGGGTTGCGATTTCTACCCCATGCACCAAACAGCACATTCTGTAACACACCGAGGTTTTCA
Organism: uncultured Pyrinomonas sp.; assembly: GCA_937135995.1. Taxonomy (GTDB): domain Bacteria; phylum Acidobacteriota; class Blastocatellia; order Pyrinomonadales; family Pyrinomonadaceae; genus Pyrinomonas. The sequence goes on along the minus strand of CAKZOF010000305.1, from coordinate 3,414 downwards.
ATTAGGTGAAATTGCTGAAATACCATGCCTATTTGTCGCCGTACCTTTTTTAGGCTGCTTTTGGCGTTTTGCCGTCGGGCTTCTGCTACATCAACATCACCTACATAGATACTGCCAGAGGTAGCAACATTTAACCCATTAATGCACTTTAATAGCGTTGTCTTCCCTGAACCGTTAGAACCAAGCAGAATGGTTGCTTCGCCAGGAGTAATCTCAAAGCTGACGCCATCGACGGCGCGTACCACGCCTTCGCGCGTCGGGAATTGTGTGCGCAACCCTTTGACTTCGAGTAGGTGCGACATCTGTTTGGGCCAGCCCCCCAGCGCACGTCGGGCAGACACTATTCTCGCAGCAAACGGCGCTTGCGGGAAGCCGAACGGGGCGACTTCGCCCAACAAGCGCCGTTTCGGCAGAGACGCCTGCAAACCTACCTGAGAAGCTCCGACGCGCGCCCTTTTCGCCGGGCGCGTCGCGAACAGGCGGCTTCCGGTCTCGGAGAGCGCGGCGGCAACGCCTCTTTAGACCAGTTGCGTCTGCCCCGGAATGGGTACGGGCGGCACGGGCATCGGGCCCCAGACGAGCTTCTCGGGCATGAGGTTCTCCTTGGAGTTGAGCGCTTGTTCCCACGTCACTTCCCTGCCCGTGTAGGCCGACATACGCCCCATGATCGCTGTCAACGTGCTTTCGGCGACGTTCTTCAGTTCGTTGACGGGTTTGCCTGAACGTATGGCATTGATCAGGTCGATGTGCTCCTGTACGTACGGGGCGTTGTCTCGGTCGCGCGGAAAGCGCCAACTGTTCGGGCCAGTGATCGCATAGCGCGTCGAAGCGATCATGATCGCTTCGCCTTTGGAACCGACGATCGCTTCGGACACGTTTTTGTCTGTGTTCTCGATCTGCCGACACATGCTGAGCAGATGGACGCCGTTTTCGTACTCGTAATCGACCGCGAAGTGATCGTAAACATGGCCGTAGGCCGGATCGGTGCGCGCCTGCCTGCCGCCCATGCCGAGCGCCCGCACAGGATGCGCGCCGAGCGCCCAGTTGACGACGTCGATGTTGTGCACATGTTGTTCGACGATGTGATCGCCCGAAAGCCACGTGAAGTAGAGCCAGTTACGCAGTTGCCATTCGAGGTCAGTCCAGTTCGGCTGGCGCGGATACATCCACAACCCGCCTTGATTCCAGTAGCAGCGTGCGGCGACGATCTGGCCGATCTGTCCATCCTGAATCCGCTTGATCGTCTCAAGGTAGCCGGTCTGGTGGCGGCGCTGCGTGCCCGCGACGATGCACAACGCCTTGGCTTTCGCCTCGTCGTAAAGAGCGAGCACCGTCCGCACGCCAGAACCGTCGACGGCCACCGGTTTCTCGGTGAAAATGTGCTTGCCGGCAGCAACCGCTGCCTTCAGATGGAGCGGGCGAAATCCGGGCGGCGTGGCGAGGATGATGTAGTTGGCGTCGGTAGCGATCACCTTTTCGTAGGCATCGAAGCCGACGAAGCAGCGATCGTCCGGCACCTCCGCCTCCTTGCCGAGCGCTTTCAGTTCGTTGCGGCTCTTTTCTAAGCGATCCTTGAAGACGTCGCCCATGGCGACCAGTTTGACGCCGGGCGCGGCTTTGAAGGCGTCTTTGACGGCGCCCGTTCCGCGCCCGCCGCAGCCGATCAATCCGATCTTGATCATGTCGCTACCGGCAGCGTAAGCGCCCGGCAGGCTGGCCCAGTTGGCCACCAGCGTGGTTCCAACCGCGGCCGCAGCGCCGGTCTTCAAAAAGTCGCGGCGCGAAGAAGATGCGCCGTCCTTGGGCGGGCGAGTCTTTTGCTGTTTGGTCATGGCTCTATGTCGCTCCGTTTCTAAAGATCTCCGCAAGCCCCGCGTGCGCGCACTTCTGATCGGTGCACGAGAAGCTCGCCGAACATGTTCCGCTCACGTTGAAATCGCCGTCGCTACCCGATCTGGCGAAAGCTCTCGTCCACGCGCAGAACGAGCGCCCAAGCGCTTGCGCCCCAAGTCGACGTTTCAAGGGCTTTGCGGCGTCACCTTGGATCGCAGTCCGCGCAGGTTATCCTGCTCGCGATACGGGCGCACGAGACGGAACCCGACCGTGATCGCCTCCGTGTGCCACCAGATGCTCTTCGGACTCTGCGGATCGCGCCGACTCCATTCAGGCGTCGAAGCGCGCCGCGCCGCACAACGCAGTAGCGGCGGTTCGTCGTCCCACGATCCGCCACGCACGACGTGCGGATAGCGCCGCTCGTCGGGCAACCGCACGGGCGAAATCACCGGCGTTTTCGGGTCGCTCGAAGCGTAAAAGTTTGCGTCGTACTGGTCCAGCACCCACTCGGCCACGTTGCCGTGCATGTCGTAGATGCCCCACGTGTTGGGCCGCTTCTGCGCCACCGGATGTGGCCGACCGTTGGCGTTATCCAAATACCAAGCGTACTCGCCGAGCTTGGCCACATCGTTGCCGAACGAATAGATCGTGGTCGTCCCGGCGCGGCAAGCACGCTCCCATTCGGCTTCGGTCGGCAGGCGATAGATCCTGCCCGTCAAAGATGAAAGCCATCGCGCGTACTCCATGGCCGCGTGATGCGTCATGTTGATGGCGGGCATGCGCCTTTTGCCGAAGCCGAACGATTCGTCGCCGTAAGGCGGTGATGGGGCGATTTGTCAAACTTTGTAGTCTGCTGCTCGGAACCTTGCTCGCCGCCGCGCATGCGCCGCGAGAACTGCCGTTTGCGAGTTGTGAGTTTCCAGCATCCCACGTCGCCACCACATGCGCACGGCGAGCAGAGCGTCGCGAGGACGCGCAAGCCCCCGAACGGGGCCATGCCAGCGTGCGACGAGAAGAGCGCTGCGAGTTCACGCAAACGCAAGCGAGCGAGCCGCGTGAGTGGCGTTTCGAGTTCACGCAAGCGCATATGGGGACAAGGTTTCGGCTCGTCTTCTACGCGCGCGACCGGCGGCAGGCCGAACGAGCGGCCGCGGCCGCTTTTGCGCGCGTCGCGCAACTGGACCAGATCATGAGCGATTACCGCGAGACGAGCGAGCTATCGGCCGTGTGCCAGCTGGCCGGAAGCGGATGGGTGCAAGTGAGTCCCGACCTTTTTCGCGTCCTCGCCGCCGCGCAAGAGATCGCGCAACGCACAGATGGGGCGTTCGACGTGACGGCTGGTCCAGTTGTACGCTTATGGCGACACGCGCGCCGGACGGCCCGCTTTCCCGATGCTGAACGGCTCGCCAAAGCGCGCGCGCTGGTCGGCTACACGAAGCTTCAGCTCGATCCGCGTCGTCGCGCGGTGCGCCTCGCCGTGCCCGGCATGCAACTCGACCTCGGCGGCATCGCCAAAGGCTACGCGGCGGATGAAGCGATGAAAGAACTGCGCCGCTTCGGCATCGAACGCGCGCTCGTGGC
>CAKZOF010000304.1 GCA_937135995.1 uncultured Pyrinomonas sp. | reverse complement strand
TGTAGTCAAAATGTGTGCCCAAACTAGTGGTATCGGCGCGCACGACCCCGTCTTGGTAGGCTCCAAAACGTCGCGTGCCAGTTCGTGTTAATCCCTGGGTCACTGTCGGGATCGCGCTGATGACGAAGGTTGGGGGGTTGGCGTTGTTGTCGGGCGTGACTTGAAATGAGTAGCCGCTCTTGGTCCCGCCGGCGAGAACGTTATCGATCAATTCGGCGCCATTTAATTGCGCCAGTGTGCCGAATTGACCGTTGCCACCAGTAGACTGATAGGTCATTTGGGCGGAGACGAGCGTGCGCACGGCGGAGATAGCCGAGGCTTCGTTAGCGGCGCGGCGGGAGGCGAGAAGGTTAGGGATGGCGATAGCGGCGATGATGCCGATGATCGCGACGACGATGAGAAGTTCGATCAGCGAGAAACCTTGTTGTCCGTTTCGGTGTTGCATTTCTTCAAGAAGCTCCTTGTTGGGGTTTTCGGATTTCCTCGCGCCATCGGCGTCGTCTCAGGCCACGCGCCTCGATGCGCGATCTATTTTCACCTGCTGCAATCATCAAGCCCTGTGCCAAACTGCGCGCATCGCTCTCGATATTCGCCCTCCCGGCCCGGCGCAGCTCGGACGATGGCGATAAGTCTCAGCTCGACTTTCCCTTAGGTCAAAAAAGTACCGTCAAAGTACCGTCGCGCTCCGCCAGCGCTTCTGGCGCCCCGAGCGCCATCGGAAGCGATCTTTCGCGGCCTTTTTACATTTTTCGTCAACGAACGAGTGACGTTTTTTGTCAAAAATCAAGGTTGACGAACGCCGTCCGTCTCTATGGCAGTGCAAACCGGAACTAGCAACGAAGACTCTCTTTGAGCTGAATCTTCTGGAGCGAAAAAAAAGAAGTGGCACCTTTGCTGGTGCCACCCGAAAAAGAGACAAGGAAGAGGAAGGAGGAGAGAACGGTAGTCGGGACATCAGATCGGAGGGCTGCTGGATGTTGCGGGCGTGCCGACTGCATAACGGATGACGCCGGAAGCGTCGAGGTAGAAGTGGTGCCAGATCGTCGGCGCATGAGCTGGCGTGGCTTTGGCTTCGTATTTGTTGGCGGGATCGGTCTGGTCCACTGTGACGGTGAAAGTGTAGTGGCTCTTGTAACCGGCTACCAGACTCGGGTCATTGATGAGCCCGTCGTTGCCGAGCGCCGAAAGGTCGCCGTAAACTCCGTGGAGCGTGCGATAAGCTGCCTGACTGGAATGGATGAGGCGCAGGGAACTGATGGCCGAGGATGCACTGGCAGATTGCCGAGCGTGCAGATAGTTCGGGATGGCGAGGGCGGCGAGGATGCCGATGATCGCGACGACGATGAGAAGCTCGATGAGCGAAAAGCCGTTTTGAGAGTGTCGGGGCAGTTGCATTTTTGTACCTCTCTTTCGGTCGCTCGCTCCGCACGCAACGAACGGCCAGCCGAAAAGGAAGCAATGCGCGTGCCACACCCGGTCACTGGTCCGACCGCGCGCGCGTCGTGCGTTCGACGGGTGAGAAAGAGGCGTACTAGCAACGTTGAGCGTCGGCAGCGGCGCGCGCGCGGCGACTCGCCCCGGCGGCGGCGCTCATCTTCGCTCGCGTGGGAAATTTGAGGGGCGGCACTCGTCGAGTGCAAAGACTGAGCGCGATCATTCAGCCCCGCGGGCCGCTTCCGAACGAAGTTGGGCTGTGAGTCCCTTCATATCGTGTTTATCGAGCAAGTGGCGCAGCGAGCGCACCGGAATGTGGAGCAGTTCGGCCGCGCGCGTCTGGTTGCCGCCCGTACGACGCAGCGCTTCGGCGACGTAGGCGCGCTCCAGACTCTCCAGATGGGCGAAAAGGTCGATGCCCTCTTCTGGGAAGACGAAATCGGCGCGCGCGCTCGCGGCGGAGTAGTTTCTGATCGCGTCGGGCAAGCGTTCGGGTTGAATCTCGTCGGTCGGTTCCAAGGCGACGGCGCGTTCGATGGTGTGTTCGAGTTCGCGCACATTGCCAGGCCAGTGGTAGTTCTCGAGCAGTTCCAGCGTGCGCGCGCCGAGGCGCAAGCGCTTGCCGGTCTGCGCGCAGAATTTCGCCACGAAGTGTTCGGCCAAGATGGAGATGTCCTCGCGTCGTTCGCGCAGCGGTGGCAGTTCCAGCGGGATGACCGAGATGCGGTAGTAGAGATCTTCGCGAAACGCGCCCTCTTTGACCATCTTCGCCAGATCGCGATTGGTCGCGGCGATCACGCGCGCTTGCGTGTCGACCTCTTCGTGCGCGCCAACGGGACGCACCTTGCGTTCTTGCAGGACGCGCAGCAATTTGACCTGCATTGCGGGCGACATCTCGCCCACTTCGTCGAGAAAGATCGTGCCGCGACCGGCCGCTTCGAAGAGCCCCTTGCGGTTCGCGGTCGCGCCGGTGAATGCCCCTTTGCGGTAACCGAAGAGTTCCGATTCGAGCAGCGTTTCGGTGAACGCGCCACAGTTGACCGAGACGAACGGCCGATCGGCGCGCGGGCTCAGGTTGTGAATGGCGCGCGCGACCAACTCTTTGCCCGTGCCCGATTCGCCGACGATGAGCACCGTGGAATTGAGCGGGGCGACCGTCTGGATCATTTGATAGAGGGCCTGCATGCGCGGTGACTGCCCGATGATCTGGTCCAGCCGGCCCACCTGTTGCTGCGCGCGACGAAAAGCGCGATTCTCTTCGACCAGCTCCAGTCGTTCGAGCACTCGGCGCACGATCGTCTTCAGTTCGTCCACGTCAAACGGCTTCTGCACGAAATCATCGGCGCCAAGCTTGAAGGCCTCGCGGGCCGTGTCAACCGTGGCGAAGGCCGTCATCATGACGATGGCCGTATCGGGCGCGACGGCACGCACTTCGCGCAGCAGATCGATGCCCGACATATCGGGCATCTTGACGTCGGAGATGATGACGTGAACGGGTTCGCGCCGGACCAGGTCGAGCGCCTCGCGTCCGTTGGAAGCCGTGCGCACCTCGTAACCTTCGCGCCCGAAGACCAACGAGAGCAGTTGGCGCATGCTTTGTTCGTCGTCGACGATGAGCAGCGTAGCCATGTCAACCGCCAAGAGTGGTTCGGTTTGTTGTAGTCAAAGACGCACCAATTGTAGCGTAGTCGGCAAAGTGCGTTCAAAGCTGGCTTCGAGCACTCGATCACAAAAATCAAGCAGGATCAAGCAAAGGCGCGGGCGGTTGCTGCAAGCTTGTCGCCTTCGGTCGTCGACGCGCGAAAGATCAGGGGCACAGGCACGATCCGCACACCGATGCTTCGGTCTCTCGTCTGCCGCGGCAACCGATCAGGCTCTTGAAACGCGCTCATCTCACTCGATGGAAAAACAGAGTTGAAGGTGATGATGAACATCCCATAGCTTGAAACGCCCTCCTCTCACTCGATGGAAAAACAGACCGCTTCACAACCGGCCAGGCGCTTCTTTAGGCGCGCGTGGACGGCTTACGCCGTCGTTTTCGCTTCGCGTCGTGCGTCGCGTTGTTCCGCCGAGTTGTTCATCGGCAGTTCGATCGTCACGGTTGTCCCTTGTCCTTTGCGGCTGCGAACGTTGATCGTCCCGCCGTGATCGCGAACGATTTGGTAAACGATGGATAAGCCGAGGCCGGTGCCGCCCGGCGTCCACGAAGTGAAAGGTTCGAAGAGCTGCTCGACCTGTTCGGGCGTCATGCCGCAGCCCGTATCGGTGAAAGTGATGCGCACGCGCTCGTCACCGAGCGGCGCGATCTCGGCCGTGAGCCGTCCGCCTTCGGGCATAGCGCGCAGCGCATTGCGCGCAAGGTTCCAGAAGACTTGCCGGAGCTGTTCGGCGTCGGCCATGACTACGATGGGCTGCTCTGGCGCCAAGACTTCGAGCGCGTGTTCGGGACGCGTTTCGGGATTGTGGCGCAGTAAAGAGAAGGTCTCGCGCAACGGCACGCGCAGGTCGGTCGCTGTCGGATTGAGCGGGCGCGGGCGCGCGTAGGACAGAAAGTCCGTGATGATCCGATCCAAACGGTCGGATTCGCGCATGATGATCTCCATCAACTGCGCTTCGGCCGGATCGCCGCTCCACGAACTGCGCAACACTTGAATCGCGCCGCGCATGGAGGCGAGCGGATTGCGTATTTCGTG
>CAKZOF010000303.1 GCA_937135995.1 uncultured Pyrinomonas sp. | reverse complement strand
AAAAGCGCCGATGAACACGACGATTCTATCTATTCTTGAAGGGATGAGCTGCGGTTCGGGTGTCGTTTATTTCGACTCGCCCACTTTGAGCACGGCCAGGAAAGCTTCCTGCGGGATCTCGACGCGCCCGATCTTCTTCATTCGCTTTTTGCCCTCTTTCTGCTTTTCAAGCAGCTTGCGCTTGCGCGTGATGTCGCCGCCGTAGCATTTAGCGAGCACGTTTTTGCCCATGGCGCGAATGGTTTCGCGTGCGATCACGCGGCTACCGATCGCCGCTTGAATCGGCACCTCGAAGAGCTGGCGCGGGATCAACTCCTTCATCTTCTCGACGAGAGCGCGCCCTTTGACATGCGCGTTGCTTCGGTGAACGATCAACGAAAGCGCGTCCACCGGTTCGCCCGCCACGAGGATGTCGAGCTTGACGAGATCGCTTTCGCGATAGCCGGCGAAGTGATAGTCGAGCGAAGCGTAACCGCGCGAGACCGATTTCAACCGGTCGTAGAATTCGAGCACCACCTCGTTGAGCGGCAGCTCATAGGTGAGCATCACGCGCCCCGGACCGATGTATTCGAAACCACGCTGTTCGCCCCGCTTCTCTTCAAGCAGTGTCAGGATGCCGCCCAAGTATTCGTCCGGCGTCAGGATGGTCGCCGTGATCACTGGCTCTTCGATCTTCCCGATCTTGCCGGGTTCAGGCATCTTCGCCGGAGAATCGACCTCAACCACTTCGCCGTTCGTGAGCGTCACGCGATAACGAACGCTCGGCGCTGTCGTGATCAGATCGAGATTGAACTCGCGCTCCAAACGCTCTTGCACGATCTCCATGTGGAGCAAACCGAGAAATCCGCACCGAAAACCGAAACCGAGCGCCACTGATGTCTCCGGCTCGTAGAAGAGCGAGGCGTCGTTTAATCGAAGCTTGTCGAGCGCGTCACGCAACTCTTCGTACTGGCTCGCATCGACCGGATAGAGGCCAGCAAACACCATCGGCTTGATCTGCTGAAAGCCGGGGAAAGGCTCAGCGGTCGGGCGCGCCGCTTCGGTGATCGTGTCGCCGATCTGCACGTCGGCCACCGTCTTGATCGACGCGGTCAGAAATCCGACTTCGCCGACGCTCAATTCATCTATGGGCGTCGGACGCGGACGGTTGACGCCTAAAGTCTCCACCGTATATTCGCGCCCTGTGTTGAAGAAGCGGATCTTCATGCCGGGACGTATCGTCCCTTCGATGACGCGAAAGAGCACGACGACACCACGGTAAGAGTCATACCACGAATCGAAGATCAGGGCTTTGAGCGGCGCTTCCGGGTCGCCCTTGGGCGGCGGAATGTCGCGCACGATCGCCTCGAGCACCTCTTCGACGTTC
>CAKZOF010000302.1 GCA_937135995.1 uncultured Pyrinomonas sp. | reverse complement strand
AACTGCGCCGACGGCTATCGCAAGGTCTGCTCGTGCAAGCGAGCTACACGTGGTCGAAGTCGCTCACCGATATGTATGACGTAAGCTCGGTGGTCTTCAGCCAGTATCCGACCTTGCGCCAACCGAATCTGGCGAAGACGCTCTCGCCATTCGACATCCGTCACGCTTTCAAAGCCAACTGGATCTACGAACTGCCGTTCGGTCGCGGCAAGACGTTCTTCGGCGACGCGGGCGGTTTTGTTGATCGGTTGATCGGTGGATGGGCTGTTCACGGTACAGCTCGCGTGCAAAGCGGCACGCCGTTCCGCTTCCAGAACGTGCGACTGGTCAACATGACGCCCGAAGAATTACAGCGATTTGTTGAAGTACGTAAGGATCCGAACAGGATCGTCTACTTCCTCGATCCAGACGTGATCCAAAACACCATTCGCGCGTTCAACGTGACGCCGACCGGCTTCTCGTCTTTGGGGGCTCCGACGGGCAAATACATCGCCCCGGCAGGCGGTCCGGATTGCATTCCGGCTTACGCCGGGCAATGCGGTTTCGCCAACCTCGTCCTTCATGGTCCGCGTTTCGTCCGACTCGACATGAGCCTGGTCAAACGGATAAGGATTTCGGAAACGGTCAACTTCGAGATGCGCGGCGAGTTTTTGAACGCGATCAACAACGTCAACTTCCGCATCGGCGGCTGGGCTGCCGACTCTGTCACGGTCGGCAATTTCGGTAGCCTGACCTTCGGCCAACTCGGTAGCGGAACCGTTTATCAAGACCTTTCGACGACCAACGATCCGGGCGGGCGACTGGTGCAGATCGTCCTCCGGCTCAACTTCTAGGTCGTTCTCGACGTCGAAACTTCGGGCGAGAAGGAAGACCGCTTCCTTCTCGCCTTTGTTTCCCAAGGTGCAGAGCGTTTGCAATATCCGATCCTGGTTTTCAACGCCGCCTTGTCTCTCCCGTTCCTCGTTCCTTGCACGAAAGAGAAACTTAAATCCCTCGAATCGATTGCGTCCGCGACTCTCGATCGGGCCGAGTCTTACGTGATCCGCAACACTTCGAATCCCTGCGTTTGTTGCGTCGCCTGCCGATGATCGATTAAGCTTATGCACGAGATGCCTTCCTTGATAGGAGGGATAGAAGGCAAGAAAAGTCCTCGCCCGCGTCGATTAGCCATGAACAAATGGGAACAATGGATCGCGTTGATCAGCCATGGACAAATGCGAACAATGGGTAGAGATA
>CAKZOF010000301.1 GCA_937135995.1 uncultured Pyrinomonas sp. | reverse complement strand
CTGAGGCCGTGTTCCGTCAGTTCGCCGAAAGGCGTCGGAACGAGCGTCCCCGGTCCGGTCAAACAGACCTCGGCGCCGAGTTTGGTCAGCAAGTAGGCGTTCGAGCGTGCGACGCGCGAATGGAGTATGTCGCCGATGATGGTCACTTTGAGACCATTGATCCGACCTTTGTGTTGTCTGATGGTCAAAGCGTCGAGCAGCGCTTGCGTCGGATGTTCGTTCGCTCCATCGCCCGCATTGATCACGCCGGCGCGGCAGATGCGCGCGAGCATGTGGGGCGCGCCCGCCGATGGATGGCGGATGACGAGCAGATCGGGCGCCATCGCTTCGAGGTTGCGCGCCGTGTCGAGCAGCGTTTCGCCTTTGACGACGCTCGAACTCGACGCGCTGATGTTGATCGTGTCGGCGGAGAGCCTTTTGGCGGCGATCTCGAACGAGGTGCGCGTTCGCGTCGAAGGCTCGAAGAAGAGGTTGATCACGGTGCGGCCGCGCAACGCCGGCACCTTCTTGATCTCGCGCTGCGAGATGTCGCGGAAAGACTCGGCGACGTCGAGCAGATGCGTGATCTCGTCTGCCGTCAGGTCGCGTATGCCGAGCAGGTCCTTGCGCGCAAACATAGCTGATCCAGCGCTCGTTTGAACCGCCGCGCGGCCAAAAAAAAGCGGCTCCGAAGAGCCGCCTCGTTCGATCTTTTCAAGTCCGCGCCCCCGGTCGCTCAACAATCGCGACGCCCTCCTCTTCGTCGAACTCGGCGAGCATCACTTTGATGATCTCGCTCTTTTTCGTCGGCACGAACTTGCCGACGAAATCGGCCTGAATCGGCAGCTCCCGGTGCTCTTTGCCGCGGTCGATCAACACGGCCAGTCGAACGCGGCGCGGGCGTCCGAAGTCGATCAATTGGTCGAGCGCGGCGCGAATCGTCCGCCCCGTGTAGAGCACATCATCCACCAGAACGATGTTTCGGTCGGCGACGCCGAGCGGTAGCTCCGTGCGGTTGACCACTGGATTCGGACCGACGGTCGAAAGGTCGTCGCGATAAAGCGTGATGTCCAGCGTGCCAACCGGCGGCCGCACGCCCTCGAGGTCGGCGATTTTGTCGGCGATGCGCTCGGCTAACGGGACGCCACGCCGCCGAATGCCGATCAGGTAGAGGTCCTGCACACCTTGATTATCCTCGACGATTTCGGAGGCGAGCCGAGCCAGCGCGCGGTTGACGCGCACTTCGTCCATGATGCG
>CAKZOF010000300.1 GCA_937135995.1 uncultured Pyrinomonas sp. | reverse complement strand
CGGCGCACAGAAGCGCTCGCTGCCGTCGGACAGGCCACGGCGCAAGTCGCGCACGAGATCAAAAATCCGCTCGGCAGCATACGTCTGGGCGTGACGTTGCTTCGCGACATGACGACGGATGAGAAAGCGCTCTCGACCATCGCGCTCGTCGAGCGCGGCATCGAGCACTTGAACAAGATCACGCTCGATGTCACGCAATACTCGCGCCACAAACCGCTTTCGCTCGCCGATGTCGAGCTGGCGCAGTTGCTCGACGACAGCCTAGCGCTCGTCAGCGACCGCGTGGCCGAAAAGAGAGCGCGCATCGAACGCCGCTACGCAGCCGAGCCGATTCGTGGGTTGTGGGACGCCGACCAGTTGCAAGAGGTCTTCGTCAATTTGCTAGCCAACGCGCTCGATGCGAGCGATGAAGGTGGTGCCGTCGTCATCGAAACGCGAGCCATGCGTGAATCGTCGCCCGGTTGGGCCACCATCTCCATCCAAGATTTCGGTTGCGGCATGGACGAAACGACGCGCGCGCGCATCTTCGAACCGTTCTTCACGACCAAAAAGCGCGGCACGGGCTTGGGACTTGCCATCGTCAAGCGCATCGTCGAGCAGCACGGTGGCAAGATCGAGGTCGAAAGCGAGGCGGGCAGGGGAACGCGCTTCATCATTCACCTGCCGCTGGTCGCACCGGCCAACGGCGCTGGCGACAAACGCGAACGCATCGCACAGCGTTCGCGTCGGTAGCGAAAGAGCGAGAGCGCAAAGCTCTCGGCCTGACGCAAGAGGAGAACAGGGACAGGCAAACGCAGGCTTGCGCCACCGAGCGGGGCGCGATCTTCGTTCAAGGTTCTGCCGAGAAGAGCGCTTCCGCGTGCTCGGCGGCAATGCGCAGCAGTTCAGCTACGCTCCATGCTTGTGCGATCGCGCCGCGCGGCGCGTGCGGCGGGTCGCCATCGAAGATCTCCGACACCTGACCGATGCCGGCTTCGCGCAGGTGTTCGTCGAAGCCGCGAAACAGGCGGCGAATCGTCGCCCGCGTTGTCGGCGACGCGCCATGCACCTTGAGATAGGCGCTCACAAACGGTCCGATCAACCACGGCCACACCGTACCTTGGTGATACGCGCCGTCGCGTTCAACCGGCCCGCCGACATAGTTGCCGCAGTATCGCGGGTCGCGCGGGCTGAGCGTGCGCAAGCCGCGCGGCGTCAGCAGTTCGCGTTCGACGACGGCCACCACTTTGCGCGCGCGTTCGGGATCGAGCATCGAGTGGTGAAGACTCACGGCGAAAATCTGATTGGGGCGGATCGAGGCATCGCGCGCGTTTTCAGCGACCACGTCGAACAGGCATTCCGCCTCCGCATTCCAGAAGAGGCGGTTGAAGTTGCGGCGTGCGCCTGTGGCGAGTTGCGCGAGGCGCTGCGCACGCGCGCGGTCGCCGAAACGGTGGGCGAGCGCAGCCGTTGTCTGCAGCGCGTTGTACCAGAGGGCTTGGATTTCAACCGGCTTGCCGTGGCGAGGCGTCACCACCCAATCGCCCACTTTGGCATCCATCCACGTCAGTTGTGTTTCGGGCGCGCCAGCCATAAGCAGATGGTCGTCGTCAAGCCGTATACCATAGCGCGTGCCGCGCACGTGCCAGTCGATGATGTCGTTCAATACATCGTATAGTTCGGTGCGCACGAACGCTTCGTCTTGCGCGCTGGCAACATAGGAGCGGACGGCCTCGAAGAACCAGAGCGTCGCATCCACGGTGTTGTATTCGGGCGTTTCGCCCTCATCGGGAAAGCGGTTGGGGATCATGCCGCCATCGACGTGGCGGGCGAACTCGCGCAGAATGGCGCGCGCGGTATCGAAGCGCTGTGTCGCATGCGCGAGACCGGGAAGTGAAATCATGGTGTCGCGCCCCCAGTCACTGAACCAATGGTAGCCGGCGATGATCGACTTGCCCGTGCTGCGTGCCACAATGAACTGGTCCGCCGCCGCCGTTAGCTGAACGACGAGCGGATCGCGCACTGGGGCGCGCGCGACGATCCGCCTTCGCCGCTCGATTTCCGCTGCGCGCAAGGCTTCCGCCGACGAGGCGGAGCGCTCCTCGGTGGAGACGATGATGCTTGTGCGGCGACCGGCCTGTAATCGAAAGCGTAGAGCGAAGGGACTGAAAAGGTCTTCGACGAAATCAAGCCCGCGTTCTCTTTCCACACGATAGAGAAAGTTGCGATACCAGTAGCCTGCCCGGTCCACCGTCGCCGCTTCGTATGCGACGTGCAGCGTCAAGGAGCGACCGCACAGCTCCATCCCACTGGACGTTTCGCGCAGTTCGAAGACGACGCCGTCGCTTTCGCGCACAAGGTGATGATGGTCGCGGAAAGCGACCAGTGGGCGGATCGTCAGTTCGACTTCGGCTGCGTTCATGCTCTTCAGTTCATATTGAATTACCGTGCTGTTTTCGCCGTGCACCATGAAGAGGCTCTTTTCGAGCATGATGCCCGCCGTTTCGTAGGTGAAGACAGGGAAGGGATCGAGGCGGAAGCGCACGAGGTGATGAAATCCCTGTGGGTGCACTGCGCCGATGTATTCGTTGGTCGAAAGATCGAACGGTACGCCGTCGACAAGCAGCCTCTCTTCGAACTTCGACAATAACAGAACGCGCGCTACCGGCGGCTTGGTCGCCGCGATGAGCAGGCCGTGGTAACGACGCGCGTTGAGGCCGGTAAGCGTCGAGGACGCATAGCCGCCAAGTCCGTTGGTCTCCAACCACTCGCGCTCGAGCGCACCTTGAAAGTCACGGCAAATCTCTGGTCCGAACTCGATCACGCTCTCGTTAACTCCGATATACTTATGTGTCGCTCAGGTTCTCAAGCCCGATGCCGTTCTGGCGTCGAGCCCTTCGGCGCTGGCGATTTGTCTCGGTTAACTCTCATCGCTTATAACATCATTCGAGGATGAATGACGAACTGCTGCAAGAGTTGGTTGAAGAGATTGCACCCGCCGTCCAAGGCGAACGGTTGTTTCGCCTCTTCCAACTCGCGCCGACGGATCTGGCGTTCGACTTCGGTTTGAAGGACGGGCGTTACCTTTTCATCTCGGTGACGCCCGCGATGCCGCGCCTCTATTTGATCCGGCGCAGCGCCCGTCAACTCGAGAAAATGGCCACGGCGCCATCGCAGTTTTCGCTGTTGCTGAACAAACATCTCGTCGGGGCGATGCTGCGTGCGATCACCAAAGACCAAGACGATCGTATTGTGCGCCTCGCCTTCGATAAGGTGGGCGAAGGCGAACGGACGTTGGTTGCACAGTTAACCGGACGTTCGGCCAACCTCTTTCTGCTCGATGAACGAGGACGAATCATCGATGCTCTTCGCGCCCCACGTGAATACGGGCCGCTTCCGGGCGAATCTTATCTTCCACCTGCGTCGCGTCCGGCGAAGAAGAGCGGGCCGACACCATTCACGCGCGGCGCGCACGGATCTTTGTCCGAGGCGGCGGATGCCTACTACCTGCGATTGGAAGCCGAGCGGCGCTTCGATGAACGCGTTCGCAGCGAGATCGCGCGTCTAGAGCGCGAGATCGAGAAACGCCAGCGTCTGCTCGATAGATTGCGCGAAGATCGCGCCGCGCACGGCGATGCTGAAGAACATCGGCGAATCGGCGAACTGTTGCTCGCCAATCTGGCGACAGCGGAAAGAATCGGGGAGAAGGTGCGCATTCGCGACTTCTATGCCGAAGGCGCGCCTTGGATCGAAGTCGAGGTAGGCCAAGGGCGAAGCTTGCCACAGGAAGCGACGCAGCGTTTTGCACGCTATGCGCGTGCCAAACGCGCCGCGGAACAGATCGAAAAGCGGACCGCGGCGGTGGCGGCGGAGTTGCGCGAACTCGAAGCGCAACGCGCTGCCATCGAAGAGATCCGCGCGACGCGCGACGAGCAAGCGCTGGCTCGAATCTTGCCGCCAGAATCGACACGCCCGACACGGCGGCGCGCGGCCAAAAACTCGCTTCCCGCCGGAATCAGGCAATACCGCTCGTCCGATGGCTACGACATCCTCGTCGGGCGCGGTGCGAGCGAAAACGATCTTTTGACTTTTCGCCTTGCGCGTCCGCATGACCTGTGGTTGCACGCCGCCGACTACCCGGGCGCGCATGTCGTCGTGCGTAATCCGCAGCGCGGCGAGATACCGCAACGGACGCTCATCGAGGCAGCGCAGTTGGCTGCGGCTTTCAGCCAAGCACGCGCGGACGGCAAAGTCGCCGTGCATTATGCGTGGCGAAAGCATATCTCGAAGCCGCGCAATGCGCCGCCCGGAACCGTGACGGTGGCTGGCCCGCGCACGCTGCTGGTCGCGCCGCGTGCGGACCTGCCGCGCGCAGAGTGACTTCACAAAAGCGGCACAATTTTGCGAACTTCCGCCGTTAAGCTGTTCGGTGTTCTTGAA
>CAKZOF010000299.1 GCA_937135995.1 uncultured Pyrinomonas sp. | reverse complement strand
GCGCGCTACGGTGGACCAGTTGGTGGAGCGCGAAGAAGCTGCCGTCAGCCCGCGCCTATCATTGCTCTACCGTCTCGACGAACGATTGGCATTGGCCGCGTCCGTATACCGGGCGTTTCGCGCGCCGACGCTCAATGAATTGTATCGCTCCTTTCGCGTCGGCGACGTGCTAACGCTGGCCAATCCCGATCTTCGCGCGGAGCGGCTGACCGGAGGCGAAGCGGGGGCGAGCTACACGCGCGCTGCTTTCTCGACGCGCGCCGTTCTCTTTTGGTCGGAGATCTCGCGCCCCATCGCCAACGTGACGATCGCGACGGCACCGACCTTGATCACGCGCCAGCGCCAAAATCTCGGACGCACGCGCGCGCGTGGCCTCGAGGTCGAAGCCGGTTGGCGGCCAACGGCACGCTGGTCCATCGATGGCGGCTACATGTTCGTCGCGGCGACGGTGGTTCGCTTTCCCGCCAACCGCGCGCTGGAGGGTTTGCGCGTGCCGCAGGTGCCGGCTCATCAATTGACGCTGCAACCCCGGTATGCGACGTCTTCGGGTTGGAGTTTCGCCGCGCAGGCTAGGGCTTCGAGCGCACAGTTCGACGATGATCAAAACCTCTTCCGGCTCGGCTCCTACTTCACCCTCGACCTTTTCGGCGCGCGCAAGCTCCGCCACGGATTGGAAGTATTCGCAGCGGTGGAGAATGTCTTCGATGCCCGCTACGACATCGGTCGCACGCCGGTGCGCACCACTGGACCGCCGCGCCTCGTCCGCTTCGGTGTGCGTTTTGCGGCGAGCGCGCGCTGAGGCGCCGCGCCTTTGCGGTTCATTCTCGGCTAGAGAGCATCACGTTTTTCGATGCAGCGTCAAGAGGGCCAAACCGCGAAGCAATCCCGTCTCGTGATGGAGCCGGTCCAGTGCAGCGCAAGCATCGGCGCAGGCGCGCGCAGCCTTTTCGCGCGCGGCCGGTACACCGTAAACGGTCGCGTAAGTCGCTTTGCCCGCGCGCAGATCTTTGCCCGGCGTCTTGCCCAAGTCTCCGGCGGTGGCCGTCACGTCGAGAAGATCGTCCGTGATCTGAAAGAGCAGGCCGAGTTGTGTTCCGTACTCGGTCACCGCAACAAGGGACTCTTCGCCCGCGCCGGCAATGAGCACGCCGGCACGCGCCGCAGCGACGATCATCGCGCCCGTTTTGAGGCGATGCATCCTTTCGAGCGCCGCTTCCGAGATCGATCTTCCTTCGGCCTCTAGGTCGAACGCTTGTCCGGCGACCATGCCGCGCGGGGTACCGGCGGCACGCGCCAGTTCCGCAACGAGCATGGCGCGCGTCGCACGATCTACATGCTCGTCTTCAGCGATCGCTTGAAAGGCAAGCGATTGCAGCGCGTCGCCGGCGAGAATCGCCGTCGCTTCATCGAAGCGGACGTGACACGTTGGCCGCCCGCGCCGCATGTCGTCGTCGTCCATCGCCGGCAGGTCGTCGTGAATGAGCGAATAGGTGTGGACCAGCTCGAAGGCGCAAGCCGTCGCGAGCAGCGCTTCGGTGCGCGCGCCGAAGGTTTCGCCCACGGCGAGCAGCAACGCGGGGCGAAAGCGTTTGCCGCCGGCGAACAGGCTCCACCGGATCGCACCGTGCAAACGTTCCGGCGGCTCGCTTTCGCGCGGGACCAAGCGGTCCAGCGTCGCTTCGATCGCGGCGCGGCGCGTTTGCAGAAAGCGGCGCGCGCTATTCACAAGCGCTTCGTCAGAACGGTATCTCTTCTTCGTCAGGCTCCTGTTCGTCATCTTCCCCCAAGCTGCTCTCGGCATCGCAGAACTCGCTGGTGAAGACGCGCCCGTCCGCATCTTGAAGCAGCACTTCGATTCGCCGTTCCGCTTCGTTCAACCGTTCTTGACACTCGCGCGACAGGCGCACGCCTTGCTCGAATAACTCCAGACTCTTTTCGAGCGACAGGTCGCCCCGCTCCAACTCGCGGACGATCCGTTCGAGCTGCGCGAGCGCCGTCTCGAAATCGATCTCTTTCTTCCCGTCTCCCATGCTCCCACCTTTCGTCCCGTTCAGGACTTAGCCATGCTCCGCCGAACTCGCAAAGACACCGCAAGCCGAAAGCAGTCCGACCGCCGTGCTGCATCCGCGATGTTACGCAAAGGTTCGACGGCCAAAGGCGCGTTACTTGCTTTGCGTCCCGGTTGGCTCGCCAGCGCGCGATTGCTTCGCCGAATCGGAGAAGCCGAGCGCTCAAGTCGAATCCGCCGCGTCGCTCTCTTCGACCCGGCAACGGGCTTCGCCTTCGGCCAGACGCAGGAGCACGGTTTCGCCCTTGCCGAGGTCGCGCGCGCGCCGGACCAACTCCCCATTCGTTTTTTGCACTAGCGCGTAGCCGCGCCCGAGGACGGCCAGCGGCGAGAGCGCATCGAGCGCGGCGGATGTTTCGCTCAAGCGATGGCGCTTCGCTTCGATCTTCGCGCGCATGGCGGCGTCGAGCATGGTTTCGGCACGCGTCAAACGCACACGCCCGGCGGCGGTGCGTTGCGAAAGGCCGCGCGGTGAAATGGCATCGCGGGCTGCTGCAAGACGTCGCTGCTCGACATTCAACCGACGCTTCATCGCGGTTTCGAGCCGCGCGCCAAGCTGCGCCTGAATCTGCGCAGCGCGGCGCAATCGATCGCGCACCTCGTCGAACGCGGGTGACATCGCCGCTTCTTGCAAGCGGGCGCGCGCCCGCAACATCTGGAGCCGCATGGCATGTGCGAGCGCGCGCGCAAGGTCTTCGATCCGCACGGCCAGACCATCTTCACATGCAGCTACCATCTCAGCCGCCGCTGAAGGCGTCGGTGCCCGCAAATCGGCGGCAAAATCGGCAATGGTGTAATCGGTCTCGTGGCCCACGGCGGAGATCACCGGGATCTCTGAAGCGCGAATGGCGCGCGCCACATCTTCTTCATTGAACGCCCACAGGTCCTCGATCGAACCACCGCCGCGCCCGACGATGATCGCGTCGATGCGCTCGTTGTCGCGTCGGCTGGCGGCGAGTTGCTTGTTGTACTCGTTGAGCAATTCTATGGCGCGTACGATCTGCTGCGCGGCCCCCTCGCCCTGCACGCGAACCGGAACGAAAAGAATGCCGACGGTGCGCGTGCGGCGCTTGAGCACGCGCAAGATGTCGTGAACGGCCGCGCCCGAAGGGGAAGTCACCACGGCCACGCGACGCGGCAGCAACGGCAACGCCCGTTTGTGCGCCGGATCGAACAGCCCTTCGGCAGCGAGCCGCGCGCGTAACTGCTCGAAAGCGAGCCACAATGCGCCGATGCCGACCGGATCGAGCGCTTCGACGCACAACTGGTACTCGCCGCGCGGCTCGTAAACAGTCAGATGTCCGCGCGCGCGCACTTGCAGCCCATCGTACGGGAGAAAGCGTATGCGTGCGTTGTGTTGACGAAAGCAAGCAGCCCGCAATTGTGCTGCTTCATCCTTAAGAACGAAGTACCAGTGGCCCGAAACGTGATCGCGAAAGTTGGATATTTCGCCTTCGACCCACACCGAAGCGAAACGCGCTTCGAGCGCGCCGCGCACTTGTGAAGTCAACTCAGAAACCGTCAGCGGGCGTCGTTCCGTCTCGTCGAAGAGTGATAGCAGCAGCGGAGACTTCATTACCACGGCTCCCGCGTCGAGTTTACACCAATTCCGACGCAATGCGCGACGCCCATGGTCACCCGACGGGAAGCTGCGCCGCAAGACCAGCGCCTCTTGCCGCGCCGTCGCTCGATGGGCGTTTGCGCCAGCGTTGCCCCGGCGACCGACGGGAAGGCAGACTCCAGCGATTCTATTGCGCGCGCGTGACTGGTCCTAGATTGGTGGCGACCACATCTTGGCGCCGGACGCGCACGCGCAGCAGCGGCGTGTGCCCGTCGGTTGCCTGCGACAAGTAGGTGACGGTGTAGGCCGTGCGGAGTTGCGCGACCACGGCGTCGTAGGCACGCTGAAGCTCCTCGAGCCGCGTGATGGGGAAGAAGACGCCGCCCGAAGCAACTGCAAGCTTCTGCCCTTCTTCGCTGGCGCGCGAGGTCAGCGCTAAATACCGCGTGCGCACTGGATCGGCAGCGTCGCGTGCAGCAGCGGACGCTTGCGCTGGCATCAACTCCGAAGGCACGTAGAGCGGATAGATGATCGCGCCCGATTCGCTTACCAGTTCGAGCAAGGCGGCAAACGGCAGGAACGAGCGATTGTCGTCGCCATCGGAGAGCACTACCACGGCCGTTCGTTCGTTGCGCAAAGGGCGCAAGGTTTCGATGAGCACGTAAGCCAGAGCATCGTAGAGCGCCGTTGCGCCGCCGGCTTCGATCTGTTTGACGCGCTCGGCGAGAAGCTGCTTGTCGGTGGAGAAGTCGGAGATCTTCTGAACGTCGTCGCGGAAACTGACGATGGCCAGTCGGTCCTGTGGCCCGACGGTGTTAATGAAAGCGAGCGCCGCTTTGCGAATGAAATCGAGTTTCTCTTCGACGCTGCCCGAAACATCGAGCAAGAGCACGAGGTTGAACGGAGCGGTGGTCGGCTGCACATCGACGATCGGACGCGGTTGACCGTCTTCGAGGACGATGAAATCGCTGGCGCGCAAACCATCCACCGTCGCCCCGTGGCGATCCCGCACGCTCACGTTGAAGCGGGCGAGACGTGTGCCGGCTGCGGCCCGCAAGTCGCCCGCGCGCGAAACGAGACGCGGTTCCGGCCCTTCATGCGGCGGCAACGTGCCAGCGTAATCATCGACCAACCGCGGCGCGATCTTGCGGATGGCAGCGATCAGATCCTCGTTGCCGCTGCGGATCATGGCGCGCGCGGCTTCGGTCAGTTGGCGTTCGCGCAGGTCGGCAGGCGCTAGCTCCGGATCGACGCCAAAGAGGACGACGCCGCGCCGGGTGGCCACTTCCACGCGCACGCGCTTGTCGGCGGGCGCTTTCTTCTCCCCCAAGTGTCCCGTGAGTTCATACCGACCGCCGCGCCCCTCCCGCGGTTTGACCAACTCCACTTCGCTCAAATAGCGCGGGCGACTCGCCGTCCAAACGAAGCTGTAGCTCAAGGCCTCCGTCGGCACATCGACGTGCACGGTGCCGGTGTCGGTCTCGGCCACGGCTTCGCGAAAGTCGCCGACCAGATCGATCGCTCCCGATTCCGAAATGGCGCGCACACGCGCGCGCGCTGGCACGCGCAGCACCAGATCAAGGCGCTCTCCTTCGAGCGTCGGCTCTATCTCGACGCTTCTGCCACTGGCGCGGATCGTCACCGCCTCTTCGCCGGAAGAGGGCGAAGAGCGTCCCTGAACGACGAGCGTGGCCGCTTTTTGCTCTTCCGAGGCGACGATCTTGATGCGCCCTTCGCGGTTGCGCACCGTCAAACGCGCTTCCGCTGGCAGCGAGATCTCACGCGGCTGCTGCGCACATCCGCTTCGGCTGCCGACAAGCAGCAACGCGACGAACAATGGGCACGCAACGAGGAGGCTTCGGCTGAACATCGCTCTTGAATCTTGCCGCAAAGCCCCAACCGGACGCAACGTCCCAAAAGACGCGCGCTCGGATCTTGCCTGGCGGAGTCGGTTCAACGAGCCATCCAGAAGAAACGCACGTAGAGATAAGCGGCCTGGACGACGCCGATCACGAAACCGATGACGAGGCCGAACAGCTCGATGGTCCGCAGGTGTTGGCGCGAGACCGAAAGCACCAACTCTTCGAGCTTCTCCACAGGGTAGTCGGAGACTTTGCGCCGCACGATGCCGCCGACATCGAACTCTTTGATCGTCGCTGGCAAGCGTTCTTGCGCCGAAGCGACGATGCGCTCGGCCAACGCCTGCGCCGCCTGTTTGATCATGTCGTCGGAGATGTAGTTGTTCAATCTCCCGATCGGCGCGACGAGCAGCCGTTCGATCTGCGCATTGATCATGGCGTTGACGGCTTGCGCCGTTTCGGGACGCGAAATAGCGCGAAACAAAGCCTGCGCCAGACGCTCTTTGAGTTGCGGCACGGCATCTGGCTTGACGTGTTGCAACAGCGCGCGTAGCGTGTGCGGACGCAGGCGAGCAATCGCCTCTTGCGCGTAGGTGCCGAAGGCGCGAGCCACTTCCGGGCTGCGCGCCACAGCGAGGATTCGTGCGGCGATCTGCGCGCGCACAGCGGCGAGCTTGTCCGGCGCGATCTGCGCGACGAGTTCGTTGATCGGGCGTTGCAACACGCGGTCGATCGTCGCATGGAGAAACCGCACCGCTTCGTGTGCGAAAGCTTCGCCGCGCAGATACTCATCGATGCGCCGCGGCAAGCTATCGTTGACCATTTCATCTACTTCGCGGTGAATGCGCTCGCGCGAGATGAAGATCTTTTTAAAGAGAGAGAGCTGCGCGTAATAATCATCCACCTCGCGCTTGATGAGCGCGCCGATCTGCGTGCGTGTTCGTCCAGAGGTCGCGATCTCAGCCAGTTGATGCGCGATGGGCTGCATCTGGCGGCTGATGTGGTCCTTGAGGATAGCGACCGCTTCGGGCGTGACCAGTTCGGCAAGCGGCGCGCTGCTGTGAATCAACTCATCGAAACGCTCCTGCACGAAGGAGTGGACGCGCGCCTCGAATCCCGGCTCGCGCACGATCGACGAGAAACGCTCTTCCATGAAGCGCACTGCTTCGGCGAAAGCATCGTCGTCGAAAACCTCATGAAGACGGCGCGCAAGCAACTCATCGGCGCGCCGTTCGACGAACGCGCGCACCGAATTCATCATCTCGGGGCTTTGCAACAGCGAAGCGACGCGCTCGGCAAGGCGCCGTTGAAGCGCCGAGATGGCATCGAGCACCGGCACGCGAAGTTTGGGCGGCAGATGATCGAGCACCGAGTCGTATTCGCGGTTCAACACCTCGTCCGCATAGGCGGCGAGAAAGCTCTCGATCTTTCGCCGAAAAAAGCCTGTCTCGAAAAGCGCGCGCGTCACCGTCTCTTCCGAGACGAGTTCCTCGCCAACGGCGCGCCCGATCGTCTCGGCCAACCGCTGGCGATGACGCGGGATCATGCCCTGCGGCCAAATGGTCACACCGAAAAGCTTGACTGGGTAACGCGGACGGAAAAGCATCCGCACGGCAAGCCACGCCGCCAAGTACCCGTGTACGGTCGCGACGACGATGGTGATCAAAATGTCGATGACGAACCCGCGATCTATTGCCTGACCTCTCCCTTCCGTTCTCTCGAATGCTAAACAGATGCGGCACGCAACGTCAACCGACGCCGCAACAACGTTCGCTCCAGACGGCTCGCAAGCGAACGCGACGCCACAGTTGAAAACGGTTGCGGCGATCCGGAACAAAGGCGCGGGATCGTTTGAAACCCAACCGACAGAGATGCAAAGCAGAAATGCAAAGGCAAGCTGCTTCGCGGTGAGCAAGCCCTGATCGCGCGTCGGGACGAATCAGCGCACCGGATTATCTTGCGGGAGAGTCTCCGTTTAGTTGGCGCAGTCGAGCCCGTGTTTGCGGTCCGACCGGGACGCGAATCGCCCGGCGCGCACTCGCGCCCGCAAAGCAGAGCCACCATGTTGTCGCCAGCCGATCCGGCGACGAGAGAAGAGACTGCGGTGTCTGGGACGACCGAAGCTAGCGTTTACCGAGCGACTTCAGGTAAGCGACCACTGCGCGCGCGTCTTCGCGGTTCATCCTGTATGGCGGCATGGGCGGACGCAAGGGCTTGCCGTTCGGAGCGATGCCGGTTTCGAGCAGCCGAATCGCTTCCTCTTCAGTGTAGCCGGGAAGCCCCGCGATCGCCGGCGCAACGTCGGTCCAGTTCGGGATCGGATGGCGCGGCGCGAAATCAAGAACGCTTCCCTGCAACCAACGTTTCTGGTCAAACTCTCCGGTCGGCGTGCGTGGCGAATGACAGTCGATGCACATGGCGACTCGTTCGACCAGATATTTGCCGCGCTCGATGAGCGCCGTCGAACTGGCGTCAGCCGTCGGCGCGCTGTTTCGCTGCTCGGCCGTTTGCGCCAGCGGACGCGGGAAGAGAAAGTGGCCGACGAACAAAACGGCAACAACCACTACCAAACCGATCTTGAGCGCTCTCATCTCAAGCTCCTGAAACGACGATCTTGGCCGCGAAAGCCCGCCTTGAATACCTGAGGACCGCACCGCTGTCAATACACATCCCGATCTACGACGGGCTACAACCTAAGCAATAGACACCTTGCATCCGTTGAATCCGGTGGCTTGGCCCAAAACAAGGGCGCGCGTGGCAGGAAACACGAGGCGCCCTACATCCGTCAAGCCCCTGGGAAACGTCCGAGGCACGCAGCATGGCTACCATCTCTTTGCAACGGCCCGCAAGCGAAAGCGTTTAATCAAACGACGAGATCGCTCAATCCGTTGGCGCGCCCGAGGAGAACCGAACCGATGTCCGCCCGACTCTTGATCCTGCCGCTCTGCTTGCTCTTCGTCCTGCCATGCGCGGGGCAGACGCCTGCCCGGACCAAGCCACGCAAAGAGAAGAGCGTAGACCCGGTAGCTGAACAACGCCGCGAGCTGGCGCGTTCGCTCGTCAGCGCGTTGGCCGAAGAAGCGCGTGCGTTCCGCGACGAGCGATTGCGGGCACGAGTTCAAGCGCGTGCCGCTGACCTGTTGTGGAGCGTTGATCGCGAGCGAGCACGCGATCTCTTTCGCCGCGCGTGGGAAGCGGCCGAAGCCGCCGACGCCGACGCCGAACGCCGCCGAAACGACGAGATGCGGCGCCAAGCGAGCATGACGGCGACGCGGGCAACCTCCCTGGTCGTCCGCTCGCCCAACCTGCGTGCTGAGGTGCTCAGTTTGGCCGCGCGCCGCGATCGCGCGCTTGGCGAAGAGTTTCTCTCCCGCATGGCGCAAGCCAAGAAGGGCGGAGCCGGAGCACCACCTCAAGATCCACCGGAGTCGGTGGGGCACGTCCCGCCCGCCGTCACGCAGCGTCTGCAACTGGCGGAGACCTTCTTGAACGCCGGAGACATAGGACGCGCGCTGCAATTCGCCGATCCAGCGCTCGACCGCGTGAATATCTACACGATCAACTTTCTTTGCCGACTGCGCGAGAAAGACCAAACAGCAGCCGATGCGCGTTTTCGCGCGCTCCTTGCCCGCATCGCGACCGATCCGACGGCCAACGCCAACACGGTGTCCATCTCGTCGAGTTACCTCTTTTCGCCCTACACGTACGTCGTCTTCTACGGTCCGTGGCCGTCGGTGAACTGGTTCGACAAACCTCGAATGCTTCCGTCACCATCGCCGGAGTTGACTGCCCGTTTCATGGAGACGGCCGCGCAGATTCTTCTGCGGCCCCTGCCGCCTCCGGACCAAGACCGCGGCCGAGCCGAACGAGCCGAGCGTTACATGGTCATCTCGCGTCTGCTTCCGCTCTTCGAGCAGCACGCGCCCGAACAAGCGGCGCTGTTGCGCGACCAACTCGCTGCGCTTTTGCCGGACGTTCCCGATAGAGCGCGCAACACAGCAGTGACCACTCCGCCAGCTAAAGCAGGCGGCTTCTCGGAACACGCATGACGTGACCGTCTACGTTATGTCCCGAAGGC
>CAKZOF010000298.1 GCA_937135995.1 uncultured Pyrinomonas sp. | reverse complement strand
CGGCGTGCGCAGCAGGAATTCGCGCCCGCGCTCCGTGTTGTCGAGCAGATGTTCATTGAGTGGCGTACGAAACACTCCTGGCGCGATGGCGTTCACCGTCACGCCGTGCCGCGCCCACTCGATGGCCAGCGATTTGGTCAAGCTGCCGACCGCGGCTTTGCTCGCCGAATATGCCGCCACTTCATAGAGCGCGACAAAGGTCGAAAGCGAGGCGATGTTGATGATCCGCCCGTAGCGGCGTTCGATCATGTGGCGACCGAAGATCTGGCATGCGCGCAAGGTTCCCGTCAGGTTCGTGTCGAGGATGGCGTTCCAGTCCTCTTCCGCGAAATCGATGGTGGGGGCGCGTTTGGTGCGTCCGGCGCAGTTGACCAAGATGTCCACTTGGCCGAACACGCGCAGCGTCTCGTCCAAGAGCTTTTGCAGCGACGCGCGATCGGTGACGTCCGAGGTGGCGCGCAACGTGCGGCGTCCCTGTGCTTCGATGCGCTGCGCCGCCTGTTCGACCTGCTCGGCGCGACGCGAAGAAGCGACCACATCCGCCCCGGCTTCGGCCAACCCACAGGCGAGCGCCAGTCCGATGCCCGACGTGCCGCCGATGACGACGGCCACCTTGCCCGCAAGATCCAGTTTGCTGTATGCCATCGAGATCCGTTCTGCCTCCGGGCGATCGAGCTTCTGTCGAAAATTCAACTCTTGTCGGCGAGCGAAACCGGCTGCGCGGTGCGCGCGGCGAGGTAAAGCGCTTCGACTAACTCCAAACTGCGACGTCCTTCGCGCCCATCGCACAGCGGCTGTCCGCCGGTCTCCACCGCGCGCAGGAAGTCTTCCAACACCCGCCGATGTCCGCTCGCGTCGGCGACCACCGGCGACGCGGCACTTTCACGCTCCGTCGTTCGCTCGTCAGCGGTCCAGTCGCCGCCGCCTGAGCGCAAGTGGGCCGCCACGACGCGGTTCTGTTCGATGATCACCGTCCCTTGATCGCCGGTGAGCTCGACGCGCCGCGGGTAGCCCGGATAGACCGAAGTCGCTGCTTCCAGCGTACCGAGCGCGCCGGAAGTGAACTCCAGCGTGGCAACCAGTGTGTCTTCAACTTCGATATCGTGGAACAGCGTCGCCGCACGCGCTTGCACGCGCGCCACCGGC
>CAKZOF010000297.1 GCA_937135995.1 uncultured Pyrinomonas sp. | reverse complement strand
AGGCTTTCCCGATTTCGCGGCGCCCGAAGAGATCAAACGGGCGGCCATGGAGGCGATCGCCAGCGACGTCAATCAGTATGCCATCACGTGGGGGGCGCAGCCATTTCGCCAAGCGATCGCCGACAAGGTTCGCTGGTCGCTCGGCCTCGAGATCGATCCGGAGACGGAGATCACCGTCACGTGCGGCTCGACCGAAGGCATGATCGCGGCGCTGTTGGCGACAGTTGATCCCGGCGAGGAGGTGATCATCTTCGAGCCGTTCTACGAGAACTATGCGCCGGACGCGATCATCTCGGGGGCGCGTCCGCGATACGTGCCGCTTCATCCGCCGCGCTGGGAGTTCGATCCGGCGGAGTTGCGCCGCGCCTTCAACCGCCGGACCAAGGCGGTCATCCTCTGCAACCCGAACAA
The DNA here is from genome assembly GCA_937135995.1 of uncultured Pyrinomonas sp. Taxonomy (GTDB): domain Bacteria; phylum Acidobacteriota; class Blastocatellia; order Pyrinomonadales; family Pyrinomonadaceae; genus Pyrinomonas. The sequence continues at coordinate 735 of CAKZOF010000297.1, read as the reverse complement.
TCCGACGGGCAAGGTCTTCACGCACGAAGAGCTGGAGATGATCGCCGCTCTCTGCCAAGAGCACGATGCGCTTTGCTTGACGGACGAGATATACGAGCACATCGTCTACGAACCGTGCGCGCACGTCTCGATGGCGCAGATCGACGGGATGCGTGAGCGAACGGTGATCGTCAACTCGTTGTCGAAGACCTATTCGGTGACGGGCTGGCGCGTCGGCTACTGCATCGCACCGCCGAAGATCACCAGCGCGATTCGCAAAGTGCACGATTTCCTCACCGTCGGCGCTGCCGCCCCGTTGCAGGCGGCCGGCACGGTGGCGATGCGCTTGCCGCGCGAATACTACGCAGCGTTGCGCCGCGACTACGCGCGGCGGCGCGAGCTGTTGCTCGGAGCGCTCGAAGCGGCAGGCTTCGGCGTCTTTCGCCCCGACGGCGCGTACTACATCATGACCGACATCAGCGCTTTCGGTTTCGCCGACGACGTCGAGTTCGCGCGTGCGCTGGTGCGCGAGGTGGGCGTTGCTTGCGTGCCCGGTTCTTCCTTCTACAGCCAGCCCGCACGCGGGGCGCAGCAGGTGCGCTTCTGTTTCTGCAAGAAAGAAGAGACGTTGCGTGCTGCAGCCAGTCGGTTGCGACGGCTTGCAACAAGCGCGCGTCGCGCGTGAATTGATATGCTGTGCCAAAACCGTACAGCGCCCACGTCAATCCGCGCGCCCACGATGAATCGCCGCGATAC
>CAKZOF010000296.1 GCA_937135995.1 uncultured Pyrinomonas sp. | reverse complement strand
TGTCACTTTGACTACCGTGCCGCGCGGCCCGCGAATCCGATCGCGCACCTCGGCCGAAGGACGCCCGCGCATCGGTTGCCCATCGACGGCGACGATACGATCCCCGAAACGGAGCCCGGCGAGCGCTGCCGGTGAATTCTCGAAGGTCGCCAGAATGTACGTATCCGTCTGGTTGCCGACGCGCCGATCGACGATGGAAGCTCCGATGCCGTAGTACTCCGAACGCTGATCGTTGCGCAGTTCTTCGAACTCCCGACGATCGTAGTAGTTCGAATGCGGATCGAGCGAGCGGAGCATGCCGATGATGGAAGATTTGATCAGGTTGTTGTAGTTGAGCCGGTTGCCGTCGACATAATTCTCTTCGACGATGCTCAACGCCTCGGCGAAATCCTGCTCGATAGCGGCCATCTCGCTCGATTTGAGCGTACGCGTACGTTGCGCGTTCGGCGTTCTGGGCGCTTGCTGCGCGACGAGCGGCGAGATGAAAGCAACGAGCAACAGAAAAGCGACTGCGCGATGGGACCTTGTTTTCACGGCGTTCGCAAAACCTCTCGCGAAAGACTCCAGCGACGAGATAGCTCCGATCGCACGGGAGCTAGACCATCACTTCAATCATTAGAGTAGCGGAAGCGTCCAGCCGCAGCAAGCGCCGAAGCAGATTTTCAAACGGTGGGCCGCTTCCCATGTCTCTGACGAGGGTTGCATCTCGCAGATCTCGCAGATATCGATGGCCTTTCCCCTGCAAGGGGCCGCATCGGCTCCGAGCGGGAGGTGCGATTGCAATCTTGACTTTTATTCCCAACGCTCTGTGTGCCGAAGACGGGCTGGCTAAAACACGTCGGTAGCGGGGCGTTTTGTAATCTTGATCCTCAACTTCTGTCTGCCGAAGACGGAACCTACTTTCGGTATTGGTTCAAGAAATATTTCTCATGTAAACAGGCAACATCTTCCGAAAAGCGACGACAATAATAGTAGAAGCAAATTTTTCTCGTTGGGATTCCGGTGGACTGACCAAGGAGGTGGAGATGGAGCAGACGAAGAAGATCGTTCCGACAGACATCATCTTCGATTACCTCTATAACATCTTCTGCGGGTGGTTCCTCGATCACGAGGATCCGCCGTGGGACAAGAGCGTGACGGGAGAGGAGTGGTGGAAG
>CAKZOF010000295.1 GCA_937135995.1 uncultured Pyrinomonas sp. | reverse complement strand
CTGTTCGATTACGGCGCGAAGCTGACCATCACCTTGCGCCAACAACGCCCCAACCTCTTCAAAGTCACTTTCGACTACGAAATCGACAACCCTTTTCTCCTCTCCGGCGACAGCAAAGTGTTGGAACTCGAAGCGGAAGCCATCGCTGCCAGCGCGGCGCAGCGAAACTTCGCGCTCGTTTGCACTGCGTGCGGCGCGTCTGCCGCCGAGGACTCGCGCTTTTGTCGGCGTTGCGGCGCGCCGATGAACGCGCTCATGGAACCGAGCGAAGCCGAACTGGTGCGAGTCGCAAGCGGTTTGAGAAGCGCCTACCAACAGACGTTGGTGAGCGTCAGCTTCGTCCTCTTAGCGACGATCATGCTCGCCCTGATGATCTTGGGCAACAAACTCGTTCCTCTTGTTTCGCTCTTCTTGCTGCTGCTGGGCGCAATGCAGCTTTCGTGGACGGCGTGGAAAATGCGCGCGACGTTCAAGAAGCTGGACCGCAAACAACCGAAGACGCTCGTCGCCGGGTCGAGCCAAACGGCGCAACTCCCATCTCCGCCATACGCGATCGGATCGCGCGACCCGATCCCGTCGGTCACCGAAAGGACCACAGAACTGCTCAAAGACGAGCCGCAACGCTAGGGTCCAAGCCAAAACGATCCCCTCGGTCTGCGCTTCAAGGAGATGCCCCCTTGCCGTTCACGCGCGAACTCGTCCAAAGCATCGCTTGAGTTAAAGTCACGGTCTTCTGCGGAATGCGCCTTAGGGACGGGGCGCACCTTACGCGGACGCAAAAACGGGCGGTGCCGAGCGTCTTAACTGAGAGGTTGGCGGAGCGAAGTCAGAATCTGAAGATCGTATCGAGTTGCAAGCGCGTCGTCGCCCGCTGGAGCGATCCAGGCGGCGTGTTGCCGAAGACGCCGAGCAGACCGTTCATCCGCTGCGTGATGATGCCGGTCAAGCTGATTACAACGCGCGAATCGGCGGCGTAGCCGAAGACAAAGCGGTGCGCGCGCACGTCCGACTGGCGCTCGATATCGGAAAAGTTGAACGGCGTCAAGACAGCGTCCTTTTCGATGCGCATCAACGTGTAGCCGAACAGCACGTCGCCGCGTTCGCGCGTCTTGCCGACCTGCAGTTCGGCCCAGTAGCCCGCGCCCTCGTCGTTCGGCAACACGAGAGGGCGACCATCTGGTCCAGCGACCGTCACCGGGCGGGTGCGCGTGTTGACGACCGAATTGAAGATCAACGTGACGGGCAGACGCCGGCTATGCGTCAATTCCAGCTTGCCGATGAGATCGACTAAGTTGAAACCGGAGGCCAATCGGCCATCGCGATTGACGGCGTTGTTGGTCGCCGTGGACAGCCCGAGGTTTCCGTTTCCCGCGACGAGCAGCTCGCGCGGGATGACGACCTGCGCGGCGACCGTCTGCGCTGGCGTCGTCGCGGTCGCCGGGATCTTGACCGCGACGGGCAGTTGCACGCCGTTGCCGAAGAACTGCGCGGGCGTGATGAACTGCGTACCGGCGAAATAGAGATTGGCCGCGGCGAGCGTCAAGCGAACTCGCTCGCCGAAAGCCAAACGCGCGCGCGCTTGCGCACCGAAAAGCGCCAAGTCTCGTCCAGCGCGGCGCGACTCTTCCGGGTTCAGCTTGCCGTTCTGGTCCACCACCAACGTCGCGTTGCGTTCGAGAAAGGGAAGCTGCCACGCAACCGCCGCCAACTCGCGCACCGTTCCGGTTTCGAAGCTCTTGGTGTAAGACTGACTGAAGCCTTCGAACTGCAGATCGTCATCGAAGGTCATCTCGGTTCGCAGCCACGGCGCTTCGAATTTTCCGCCTTGCAATTTCAACCCGGCAAAGCGCTTCGGCGTCCAAGCGACGAAGGCTTGATCGAGCGCGAACGGTTTGCGATTGAAAAAGTCGGTCAGCGTCTGGTTCGATGAGATGGCGTCCGCATAACTGCCGGTCGCAAACCGCAGCCCCCAAGCGAGATCGCGTCCGATGGTGCCGCGCAGCGCCAGCCGAGCGCGCACGCGCAGGCGGTGGCGCGCAGAAAGCTCGTTGCCCACTGTGCCGGGGATGACAAGGCTCGGTTGCGCGTTCACTTGCCCGTAGAAACTCTCGTAGCGAAGGCGCAGGTCACCGCTGAAGCTGATCGAGCCGAGTTGCCGGCGCACGACTTCGCCGGTTCGCTTGCTCTCGGCTTCGACCCGCGCAAGACGCGCTTCGACATCCTGTCTGACCGGCGCGCCCTGCTCGCCCGCCGCCGAACGCTCAGCGCTCACTGGCCGTATCGAACCGTTCGCCCCAGTCGCCAAACCGCGTGCGCCCGTTCGTTCGACAGCGGGTTCAACCGGATCCGCAACGGCACTACTCGGAGTCGTCGTCGCCGACCGGGCCTCGACCCGCGCGCGCAGCTCTTCGATGAGGCGCATCTGCGCGGCGAGCGTAGCGCGCAACCGCTCGATCTCTTCGCGTTGCGCGCGCAGTTCACGCCGCATTTCATCCAGCGCGCGTGCATCAGAAGAAGGTGATGTGCCGAGAGTTCGACCTTCCTGCGCGCTGATCGCTGGGCTGAACGCAAACTGAACGAGAAGGCACATAAAAAAAGGGCGGAGCTTGGGCTTGTTCATCGGCAGAGCATCCTTTTCGTGGCTGTTGCGCTGAAAGATGGCGGCGTGCGTGGCGGACGGCCCTAATCGCGCTTGGCGCGACGGGCGTTTTCACGCCATGCGACGAACCAAAGGGGGCGAAACGCGCCAGGGTCTCAACCGCTCAATGTCCGCTGGAAGCCGCGCTGCTGAATCCATCTGTCGCTTGCCAGCGAGCGATTTCATTGCGTCTTCGATGTCGGGATTCCGCCGTGATAGTCCGCAGCGCATGATGGAAAGCGAGCAAGATCTGCGCCATATCTTGCACCGATCGAGCCGACTGATCGTCGCTGCGCGCGATCATGGCGACAGCGACCTCGCTACTCAACTCGTTGGCAATGGACACGGGTCAAGCTGCTCCTGTTCGGTACTCGGGAAAGCTTCAGAAGCGCGCTGAGTATAGCCTGATTTGGTCGAGGGATCCAACTCGTTCGGCGTTAACAAAACGTTACATAAAAGTTACGCCAAAGGACGGCGCGCCGCGGCGCGGAACCTAGCTGCTGGGAGATGACGGGAACAAACGGACCGAAGCTTTGCGTACGCCCTCGCGCCGCCCGCCTGGATCGCGCACGTCATCGCGGATGTTGGAATCGCGCGCCGTTCGGGGTAAACTTTGGTGGCGCGAACGGAAGTGACCGTCGAAGGCAAGGCTGGCCACCGAAGCCCGTCTGGCGCGGAATTGCTTCCGCACTTCGTGCATGCACGGATTCGCCCGTCGCAAAGCTCCCGGTGAATTTGGTCGGCACCCGAAAGGGCCGGCTTGCAGAACCTGTTGAGTCGCTATGTCATCCTACTCGTTCATGCAAAAGACCCGCTCCTTCATGCGCTTCAATCGCCTGCGCGACCTCGTTTCCGATTCGATGGCGATCGATATGGGATCGGCTTCGACGATCATCGCTGTGCGTGGGCGCGGCATCGTCGTCGATGAGCCGTCCGTGGTC
>CAKZOF010000294.1 GCA_937135995.1 uncultured Pyrinomonas sp. | reverse complement strand
TGACGCGGTTGTTGATGGCAAGGAATAGGCCTTCGGCCGCGAGCGCTTCTTCAATGGCGCGCGCAAGCAACTGCGCTCGTTCGAAAAGCGGCCCTAGTAGCTCGGGCGGAAGGTCGAGCAACGTTCCGTAGTGCGCCTTCGGGATCAACAAGCAATGGCCCGGAAACAACGGGCGGTGGTCCAGAAAGGCGAGCGTCGCTTCGTCTTCAAAGACGATCTCGGCCTCTTTTCGTCCCACAACGATCTGACAAAAGATGCAATCGGACTCCGCTCGCATGAGTGGCGCTCGAAATCTTTTCGGTGTTTTGCCTCGGCTCGCGATCCGAAAGCGTCGGGGCTAGGCCATCGAGAGGTGGCTCCCGCCCGCGGCCTTATGCGCGACGTTCGCCCTCGCTGGTCGCAGCTTGAGCGACGCGCTCTTTGCGTACCACCTCCACAGAACATGGAGCGCGCGATGCGACGGCCGAAGCGACGCTTCCGAGCAACGATCGTTCGCGCCCGCGCAGCCCACGCGCCCCGACGAAGATGCTGTCCGCTTGCCATTTTTCCGCCTCTTCGATCAGCGCCCGTTTGGCGCTGCCGCGCCGTACGACCACGGTCGGCGACCAACCGCGTCCAGCAAACAACGGCTCGATCAACGCCGCCAGTTGCGTGCGCGCCTGTTCCACGGCTCGTTCATCGTCGCGCGCGATCCAACGCAGCGTGAAGGCTTCGCCCAACGAGAGCGCGCCATCGATGGCGCTCAACACGCGCACTTCGGTGCCTTGCGGCCAAGCGCGCGCCGCCACCGTTTCGAGCGCGGCTTGCGACGGCGCCGAGCCATCCACGCCGACGATGATGCGCAACGCATCTTCGGCCGGACGCAGCGCGCGCCGTGCGATCCGCACCGAACAACGCGCTTCGTACAGCACCTTTTGCGAGACGCTGCCGAGCACGAACCGCTCGATGGCCGTCCGACCGTGCGAGCCGACGACGACGAGGTCTGGGTTCCATTCATCGGCCTTTTTGATGAGCGCCCACGCAGGCGAATCGCCCACCGCCTCGGTCGTGATCTTCCACTGCGGAAACCGCGAACGCAACCGCTCGCCGGCGCGGGCAGCAAGCTCGCGCGCTTCACAGAGCGCGCGGCGCGCATGTTCGCGCGCGCGTTCGATTCCGAGGATGTCGCTGCCCGACGTCGCTTCATCTTCCGGCCAGAGCCAAACGTCGGCCACCGTCATCACCACCGCTTCGACATCGGCCGGAAGTCCAGCCCGCTCTAGATCCTCCAAAGCCGCTTCGGAACACTCCG
>CAKZOF010000293.1 GCA_937135995.1 uncultured Pyrinomonas sp. | reverse complement strand
CCTTCGCGATCTTTGCCGATCGGATCGGTCTCAAGATTGATGCGCACCGTTCCGGCGAGCGCAAAGGCAACGACGAGCGGTGGGCTCGCGAGGAAGTTGGCCCGCACGCTCTGATGCACGCGCGCTTCGAAATTGCGGTTGCCCGAAAGCACGCTGGCGACCACCAGATCGCGCGTGTTGATCGCCTCTTCGATGTGTGCGTCGAGCGGCCCACTGTTGCCGATGCAGGTCGTGCATCCGTAGCCAACCAGATTGAAGCCCAACCGGTCCAGATAGTCTTGCAAGCCAGATCTCTTCAAGTACTCCGTGACGACGCGCGACCCCGGAGCAAGGCTTGTTTTGACGAATGGCGGCACGCGCAGGCCGCGCTCGACCGCCTTCTTCGCCAAAAGTCCGGCGGCGAGCATGACGCTCGGGTTCGACGTGTTGGTGCAGGAAGTGATCGCCGCGATCACCACGTCGCCGTGACCCAAATCGAAACTGTTCGTCGGAAGCTCGCCGGGAGGAAGCTCTTCGATACGGTCCGGCGTCGGGCGATTGTTGATCATCTCCACTTCGGTCAGCACGTTGGTGTTCTTCTCGCTGATCGTGTCGTGCACTGCGACCGGCACTGTCTCCGGTTCTTGTTCGCCGCCGCCCGCAAGCGGCACCTGTTCCGAAGCGGGCGCCGGTTGATGAACGGGCACGCGCTCATCCGTCTCCGACTTGCCGTAGCCGCCTTCGCTCATTGGCTTGCGCAGAAGTTCAAGGAAGCGATCTTTCAACTGCGCAAGCTCGATCCGATCTTGCGGGCGCCGCGGGCCAGCGACGCTCGGCTGAACGGAGGCCAGATCCAGTTCGAGCACGGTCGTGTAATCGACCTCGCCTTCGCGCGGGATACCGAACATGCCTTGGGCGCGGAAATAGCTGCGGAACGTGTCGACGTGCTCCTCGCTGCGCCCCGTCGCCAACAGGTATTCGCACGATTTTTCATCCACGGGGAAGAAGCCCATGGTCGCACCGTATTCGGGAGCCATGTTCGCGATGGTCGCGCGATCCGGCACGTGGAGGCTCGCGGCACCTTCGCCGAAGAATTCGACGAATTTGCCGACCACTTTGGCCTGACGTAGCATCTCCGTGACGCGCAAGACGAGATCAGTGGCCGTCACGCCCGGGCGTAGTTTGCCGGTCATGTGCACGCCGACGACATCGGGCGTGAGGAAGTAGACGGGCTGGCCCAGCATCGCCGCTTCCGCTTCGATGCCGCCAACGCCCCACCCAACGACGCCGAGCCCGTTGATCATCGTCGTGTGCGAATCCGTGCCGACCAACGTATCGGGGAAATAGACGCCGTCGCGCTCGATCACCCCCTTGGCTAGATACTCAAGATTGACTTGGTGACAGATGCCGATGCCGGGCGGGATGACGCGAAAGCCGCTGAAGGCCTGCTGCCCCCACTTCAAGAACTGGTAGCGCGAACGGTTGCGGCGAAACTCCATCTCCATGTTGCGCCGCAAAGCATC
>CAKZOF010000292.1 GCA_937135995.1 uncultured Pyrinomonas sp. | reverse complement strand
CCTCGCCGCCGCCCATGGAGAAGCCGACGATGGTCGCCTCTTTTGCGCCTGTGGCGTCGATCACCGCCGCGAGGTCATCGGCCAACGTGTTGTAGTCGTAACCGTTCCACGGCTGGTCCGAACGCCCGAACCCGCGCCGGTCGTAAGCGATGACGCGGTAACCGGCCTCGGCGATGGCAACTGCTTGATCGTCCCAACTGTCGGCCGACAGCGGCCACCCGTGCAGCAGGATCACGGGGCGTCCCGTGCCCCAATCCTTGACGTATAGCCGCGTGCCGTCATGCGCGCTGATGTATCCCATTTCCCTTCCCCTCCTTTGATCTCCAAATCTTCAAGTGGCGTCGCGACGCACAGCAGGAGACCACCTACGCGGCGGCACGAACGCCTTGCGAGTCCGCACCATCATGGCGCAAGCTCGGCTGCAGTGGCAGTCGTTTGTCGTGCGCAGCGAAACGCTTCTCGAGAAGATTTTGTCGTGCGCAGCGAAACGCTTCTCAAGAAGATACAGAACACCGGTGCCCAGAGACAAGCGCCGGACTGCGCACTCGGCGACGCGCGCGGAGTACGCCTAAATCGATCCCGAGATCCTGCAGCTTACAAGAACAAGGAGCTTGGCCTAGGCCGTTCACTCAGCAGTGGGTCCGCCGCTGGTGGGTGAACTGCACGCGCCGCTAGGACGCTTCACGCGGCAAGCAATAGCCTGATGGCGGCGTCGAATCCGCCAAACCGCACGGGGCAGCCTTGGGAAGGAGATCAAAAAGAGAGTTAGTTCTCCAGAGCATCCACAACCGCGCCTGAACCTCGCTCACCGACGAGGAGATCAAAAAGAGAGTTAGTTCTCCAGCTTGAATCTGGTAGCGGCGAGTTTGTAGAGGCGACGCCACACCAGACGGTTGATCAGCACGACCATGACGATCATCGTCAGCGTCGAAGCGAGCAGAAGATCGAAGTTCCCTTCATCAGTCGCACGGCTGATGGTTGCGCCGAGCCCGGTCGCGGCCAACGTCTCACCTTTGAAATGGAAGTACTCGGCGACGATGCTTGCATTCCACGCCCCACCGGCGGCCGTCACCAAGCCCGTAACCAGATAGGGGAAGATCGCCGGCAAGATCAACGATCGCCAGCGGTCCAGCAGACCGAAGTTGAAGAGATCAGTTACTTCCCGAAGATCATTCGGGATGGCGGTCGCGCCGGCGATGACGTTGAAGAGGATGTACCATTGTGTGCCGAGCAACATCAGCGCAATGGCTCCAATGTTGATCCCGCCTCCCCAGCGAATCAACACCAATAGCACGATCGGAAAGAGCGCCGTGGCCGGAACCGACGCGGCGATCTGCGCGAGCGGTTGCGCCACGCGCGCAAGGCGTGGTCTGAGCCCGATCCAAACCCCCACCGGCACCGTCCACGCAACGCCGATCAACAACGCGGCGGCGACGCGCAAGAAAGTCGCCGCGGCGCTCCGCACGAGCAAGCGGACTTCGGCTGCCGTCAACGTCGAACAGACGCGCGCGGCACGCCATACGCCGTACGAGATGAGCGAGACGAAGAGCGCGGCGCACGTGTACTCGATCACGCGCGCGAGCTTGCCCGGCCCCGCCGATCGGAGAGCAGCGCGCGCGGCGGCTCGTCGGGCGAAGAAAAGTTGCATCGCTTCGCCGATGGGGCGAAGCACACGCCGGTCGAGTTGCGCGAGCGCGCGCGAACGACGCAACAGCTCGAGCACCGTGGAACGTGGCGCGAGCGCGTTTTCGACTTGCTCGAACTTGAACTTGTCGGCCCAAGCGATGAGAGGACGCCAGAGTAGTTGATCGAGCACGACGATGATCCCGACCATGGTCGCCACTCCCCACAGGATCGCGCGCGTATCGCCTGCGCTCGCTGCCGTCTGCAAGTACGCGCCCAGTCCCGGCAGACGAAAATCGCGTTCGCCGAGGACGAACATCTCGCAGGCCATCAGAAAGAACCACCCTCCGGCGACCGACATCATGGAGTTCCAAATGAGTCCGATCGCCGCATAGGGGAGTTCAAGCTGCGTGAAGCGCTGCCAGCGGTTGAAGCGGTAGATCTCGGCCGCTTCGCGTAGTTCTCGTGGAATGCTCTTGAGCGAGGAGTAGAAACTGAAAGCCAAGTTCCACGCCTGTCCGGTGAAGATCAGGATGATCGAGCCGAGTTCGACACCCAGTTGTCTGGTCGGAAAGAGCGCGACCATCGCCAACATCACGCCGGGGAGAAAACTCAAGACCGGAATCGATTGCAGCACATCCAGCAGCGGGATCATCACACGCTCAGCTCGCGCATGATAGGCCGCGACGTAACCGTAGATGAGCGCGAAGAGCAGGCTCAAAAGATAGGCGACCGCCATGCGCAGCAGCGAGTACCCGGCGTAAGCTGGCAGCGCCCGCGGCGCGAGCGATATCTCGACCTGTGAGTTCGCTGGACCGAACCACGGAAGGGCAGCGGCCCCGATGCCGTAGACGAGCGCGACGAGCGCGCCGAAGATCGCCAGATCGATCGCCCGCGAGCCGAAGCGCTCGGACGGCATGGCTTTCGCTAACATCTGCAACATCGGATCTTGCTGCCGCGCCTAGCCTCAAAGATCTGGTCTCATGGCTCGGTTTGTTCAGTCAAAAAGAGACGCCCGCTCTGCGCGTCGTAATCGAAGATTTCGGCATAACGCCCCCAGTGAATCGCCGTCATCAGTTGACGTTGTGCCTCTTCCTCGGAGAAGTGTTCATCGAGTATGTCGCGAAAGAAATCGTCCGGCAACGTGTGATCGGATTTGGCGCGCAGAGCGTGTTCGATTTGCCGAAGCAAAGGCACGTGCGCGAGATCCGCCTCGCGAAAGATTCGTTTGCGCGAAAGGATATCGGCTTCGGCAAAGGCCCGGCCTTGCGGCGTGATCTCGATGTCGCCCTCGTGCACGCGCACCAGCCCGAGAAGCTGCGCGGCCTCGACGATCGGCAACAGATCATCGACTTCCATGACGAGCTCATCGGCCAGATGATAAAGATCGTCGCGCCCATCACGGTCGAGCAAGATCTCGAGCAATCCCGCTATCCCGCCGGGCCGCGCGTGCGGCAGCATCACCGGCTTCGGCTTGGCCGTTTCCATCGTCGCCGGCGCCTCGGTCTTGAACGTCGCGTCGGGCTGCGTCAGAACCTTGTAGATGTAGTCGACCAGCGCGGTGAACTCTTCCGCTTTGCGACTGCGCGGTCGCACCAACTCGACGCGAAGATCGGCGCGAATGCGCGCCGGATTGCGCCCGAGCACGATCACGCGGTCGGCGAGCAACACCGCCTCCTCGATGTTATGCGTCACGATGAAGATGGCGCGCGTCGGCATCTTCCGGCCCAACCAGAGTTCGAGCAGTTCGCCGCGCAGATTCTCCGCCGTCAACACGTCGAGCGCCGAGAAAGGCTCATCCATGAAGAGCACTTCGGGTTCGACAACCAGCGCGCGCGCCACTCCGACGCGCTGCTTCATGCCGCCAGATAACTCCTTCGGATAAGCGGTCTCGAACCCGTCCAATCCAACCGTGTCGAGAATCCTCAATGCGCGTTTGCGCCGCTCGATCGCTCCCACGCCGCGCGCGCGAAGCGGTGCTTCGACGTTTTCAAGCACCGTCAACCACGGAAAGAGTGCGAAACTTTGAAAAACGACGGCGACGTTCGGGCGCTGTCCATCGAGCGGACGCCCGTGCCAGCGGACCTCGCCTGCCGACGGCGTCACTAGACCCGTCAACATGCGTAGCAGCGTCGACTTGCCGGAACCCGACGGGCCGAGCAGCGCCAGTATCTGACCGGCATAGATCGTCAGATCGGTCGGCGCAATCACCTGAATGCGCCGACCGTCCGGCTGCGCATAGAACTTCTCCACGGCGCGCGCTTCGATGATCGCTTCCGACGCTGCCACGCTCGCGTTTTGTTGAGCCACTTCTTGAGCCAGTTCTGCCATCTTCGATTGCACTCACCGGACCGCGTGCCAACGACTCAAGATATATCGATATGCTCTGTAAGCGCCCACCATCACTTCACCTTACAGCGAATGCGCCGATCACAAAAAAATACACCGACGTCCTTCGGTTGAACTCGTCGTTCGAGAGCGCAATTACCGGGTTTGACTCTAGGCAAAAGGGAAACCCCTCAAGCTCAAGATGCTCGCGGCCACCGAGTTTGAATCCGATTAGCTTGCGCCCGCCCGTGGGAGCCACTCATCCGCGTCCATTGCGCTCTGGTCTGCTCACTCTTTCAACTCTGTAACTCGCACGATGACTCTCTGGCATCGCAGCTTGATGGATCAACGCGTGCTTCCTGAAGGCATCGTCGTGACGCTCGCCCTCTATTGACACCCCCACGGCGCGCAGCACGTGGGATTCACGCGCCTCATCACTTCTTACGCGGTGATGCACGCCATTTTAACCGTCTGCTTGTGCGGCGCTTCTCGCATGTGCCCCACGGTGCACGGCAGATGCTAGCAAATCCCTACTTGCTATTCAATGCTCTGCTTCGGAGCACGTGGGGGAGTCCATGCGTCCCAAGGCTAAAGCCGCTCTCGTTTCGTCGCTCTCCCACGCCACCTCGCTTCTCCAAGTGATGTTTCTGATACAGCCGCACCTTGCAGTCGACGCCCGAGAGCGGTGCGCGTGCTGGGTACGATGGGGCCAAGCGTCTTGACCTCCTCCCCGGACTGAAGTCCGGGGATTCCTAGAGCGATCCCCCAGGCTGGTTAGCCGTTCCTAAAAACATGGACATTTATCCACGA
>CAKZOF010000291.1 GCA_937135995.1 uncultured Pyrinomonas sp. | reverse complement strand
CCCTGGTCGCGGACCTCGGCCTGCGGCCCACCAAGCGGCGCGGCCAGAGCTTCGTCATCGACCCCAACACCGTGCGCCGCATCGTCCGCGAGTCCGGGGTCGGCGGCGACGACGTGGTCGTCGAGGTCGGCCCCGGCCTCGGCTCGCTCACCCTGGCTCTCCTCGACGTGGCGGCGCGCGTGGTCGCGGTCGAGGTCGACGGCGCTCTCGGGGCGGCGGCCGATGATCCGGCCGGTGGGATGGCTGAGGCAGCGGACGGCCGGGTGGCGTAGCGCCTCCTCGACGCGCCTGGTCATCTCGCGCCGCGGCATGCGCTGGCCGCCGTGGACGCTGGCCTGGACCCAGTCGAGCTCGGCGAGCACGTCGTCCGCGAGGTCGAGCCGGGCGAGTGGCGCGGCGCGCGCATCGTCGGCGGTCAAACTTTCGAGGTGAAGAAGGGCGATCTCATCATCGTCCCGCGCGGCACGCCGCACCAGCGCAGCACGGTCGGCAAGGACTTTTCGATGATACTGATCAAAATCTTCGCTTCGCCGGTTCGCGCGGCGGGCACAAGATAGCTTCACGTCCGTAAGGGAGCGCGCCCCGAACGAGGATCTTCGGAAGCGCGCCTCCTTCGTTTTAGCGTTCAAAAGATCAGCTTTAGCGCGAACTGGATTTGGCGCGATGATCCGGCGTCGCCTGTCGGCAGGCGCGTGCGGCTGATGGTGCTGAAGATCGCGCTGACCGGTCCATGAGGTTCGTCTTCTCGGCTGTAGAACCGATGCGTGGTGCCCGTTGCTTCGCTGGCGGGCGTTTCTCCTCCCAACGGCGCCGATGCGCGTGGTGTAAGTCCAGCTCGCTCCAGCAGATCGATTCTGAGTCTCGCGCAAGAGGGCGGCGCAACAGCATCATCAGGTTTCAGTTCTTGTTTGGTTGGCGCGGGAGTCCCGCTTTGAAAGTGATCGGTTTTCGAAAAGATGGTCGGTGTCTGTGTTACCATGGAGTCATGTGGGGTGGAACGGATAGGAGGAGATGATGAAGTTTGCGCGAATCACCACTGATCCAAATCGGATGGGCGGAGTCCCGTGCATTCGAGATTTACGAATTCCGGTCGCGACGATCGTCGCGATGGTGGCTGACGGGATGAGCGAACAAGAGATTCTCGAAGCCTATCCTGATCTGGAATCCGAGGATATACGCGAAGCGCTCCGCTACGCCGCCGAGGCTGTGCAAGAGCGCGAGCTGCCCTTGAGGGTGTCATGAGGTTGCTCGTCGACAACGCATTGTCCCCTCGCGTTGCCGAAGGGTTGCGTCAGGCTGGGTTCGATGCTGTGCACGTTCGGGATTATGGATTGCAGACCGCCGATGACGCTGAGATCTTCGAACGAGCGGCGCGTGAAGATCGCATCATCTTATCTGCCGATACGGATTTTGGCGCGTTGTTGGCTCGATGGGCGAGCGCGAAGCCATCGCTCATCCTTCTACGGAGGATCTCAGAGCGCAGACCCG
>CAKZOF010000290.1 GCA_937135995.1 uncultured Pyrinomonas sp. | reverse complement strand
GCACACGGGGACGCCGGAGCCGGGCGGACTCGGCTGGTACGAAACGCTCGGGCTGCTACGCGCGCTCGCTGGCCGCCGCCGCATCGTCGGCATGGATCTGGTCGAATACGCGCCTTCGGGCGACCACCACGCTTCGGCCTTTCTCTGCGCTAAACTCGTTTACAAAACGCTCGGCTACGTTTTCGCCGATTCGCTCCCGCCAGTGGCGTGACCTTCGTCTCCGAAGCTGGACTTTCGCGATCCGCACGCGCAGCCGAAGAATCCCGCGGGGATCTCGGCGGCGTGCGCGCGCGGATCTTCGTCGCTTGTGGCTAGAGCGCCGGCCATCAAGCGATTGACTCCGCTCGGCGACAGCGCGTGACAAACTCCGCATGAATGGAGTAAAAATCAGAGGCGGATGCGCGTCAAAGGGATAGCTGTTCTCGGCTCGACCGGTTCCATCGGGTGCAACACGCTGCGTGTGGTCGAAGCGCTCGGCGAGCCTTTTCGCATCGTTGCGCTGGCGGCTCGGCGCAACGTCGCCAAACTGGCCGAACAGATCGCGCGCCACCGCCCGCTGCTGGTCTCGGTCGAAAACGAGCGCTGCGCCGAAGAGTTGAAAGAGCATCTTCGCGCGATTGGAACCGCCGTTGCCCCGCAAATACTCATCGGCGAACAGGGGCTGATCGAAGTCGCCACGCACGAGCGGGCGAGCTGCGTCGTTGCGGCCACTGTCGGCGCCGTCGGTTTGGTGCCGACCTTGCGCGCGCTCGAGGCAGGCAAGCGCGTCGCGCTGGCGAACAAAGAGACGCTCGTCATGGCTGGCGAACTCGTCACGCGCACGGCACAGAATAGCGCCGCTGAACTGCTGCCCATCGATTCCGAACACAACGCCTTGCATCAGTGTTTGCGCGGCGAAGAGCGCGCCGATGTGCGAAGACTGATCCTGACGGCGTCGGGCGGACCGTTTCGCACCTGCGACCGCGAGGCCATGGAGCGCGCAACCGTGGAAGAAGCGATGCGCCATCCGACATGGAACATGGGCGCCAAGGTGACCATCGACTCAGCGACGCTGATGAACAAGGGGCTCGAAGTGATCGAAGCCCACTGGCTCTTCGGTTTCGACGCCGATCAGATAGACGTTCTCATTCACCCGGAGTCGGTGGTCCACTCAATGATCGAACTGATCGACGGCTCGGTGATCGCGCAGATGGGTATCACGGACATGCGCCATGCGATTCAGTACGCGCTCACCTATCCGCAACGCCTCGCCTGCGCGTTGCCGCGGCTGGATCTAGTGCGCGTCGGGACGCTACATTTCGAGCGCCCGGATGTCGAACGCTTCCCGTGCTTGGCGCTCGCTTATCGCGCGCTGCGCGCGGGCGGAACCATGCCCGCCGTGATGAACGCAGCCAACGAAGAGGCCGTCAACGCCTTTCTCGAAGGGCACCTCAAGTTGACGGAGATCGCGCGCATCGTCGCGCGCGTCATGGAACAACACGCGGTGCGGGAGGCCTCCTCGCTCGACGCCATCCTCGCCGCCGACGCTTGGGCGCGCCGCCGGGCCGCCGAAGAGATGCGCGCATCGGGATGCGGCGCGGTCGCACCGGTTTGACGCATCGCGCACGCGGCGCGTAAACTCGAATGGTGAACGCTGCCGACCGGACACCAACAGCGATTCGCACACAAGGCAGGAAAGAGAGAGCGAAATGAGTTTTTTGATCGGCGCTTTGGCCTTCATCTTCATCCTCGGCGCCGCCGTCGTCCTCCACGAGTTCGGCCACGCCCTCATGTGCAAGCACTTCGGCGGCGAGTGCCACGAGATGGGGGTGATGATCCTGGTCTTCACCCCCTGCCTCTACTGCGACGTCTCCGACAGTTGGATGCTGCCCAACAAGTGGAAGCGGGCGGCGATCGGCGCGGCCGGGATGTATGTCGAGGTGATCATCGCGGCGATCGCCACCTACCTGTGGTGGAACTCGCACCCCGGCACGTTCAACCAGCTCTGCCTCGACGTGATGTTCGTGTCAAGCGTGTCCACGATCCTGTTCAACGCCAACCCGCTGCTGCGTTACGACGGCTACTACATCCTCAGCGATATCCTTGAGATTCCGAACCTGCGGCAGAAATCGACGGAGATCACGAAGCGGTTCTTCGTGTGGGCCTGCCTGGGAATCGAGCAACCCGAGAACCCGTTTCTGCCGAGCCAGAAC
>CAKZOF010000289.1 GCA_937135995.1 uncultured Pyrinomonas sp. | reverse complement strand
GGCCTTACGACCGCTCCGGTTTTCGAGACCGGTGCACTAAGCCACTATGCGACCTCTCCGCACTCGATCGAAAGGCGTTCCTCGGCTCGGCGTCTTTCCCTGAAGAAGCCTTGAATCAAGCTTCGACACTCTTCTTCGAGCACGCCGGCGCGCCATTCGAGGCGATGATTGAGCCGTTGGTCGTCGCAGATGCGGAAGACCGACTCCACTGCTCCCGCACGCGCATCGTGCGCACCGAAGACCAAGCGTCCGATGCGTGCTTGCACCATCGCTCCGGCGCACATCGCGCACGGCTCGATGGTGACGTAAAGGGTCGTGCCCGTCAGCCGGTAGTTGCCGATTCGCTGCGCCGCGCGGCGCAACGCGACCACTTCAGCATGGGCTGTCGGGTCGCAGTCCGTACGCGTGCGGTTGCCTGCCGCAGCCAACAACTCGCCTCGTTCATCAACGAGGCACGCCCCGATGGGCACCTCGCCCATCTCGGCCGCCCGGCGCGCTTCGGCGAGCGCGACGCGCATCCACCGCGCATCGTCTTCGTCTTTCAAACACATGGGGAGCGCTTCGGTTCAGCGCCGAAAACAGAATGATAAGTCGCCCTTGAACCACTGTCAAGAAACGCTCGTTTTCGCCGGACAGGACGGCGGGAGCGAGTCTTTCTCGCGCTCGTCGCCGCAACCACTTATGGGCGCTTCCCTCGCTCAAGCGCGCCGACTCCCCGTCACTTCAAACGCAAGGAAGCGATCGCAGGGCTTTTCCTTCTCGCTCGCGCTTTGCGTCGGCTCCATCGAACGACGTTCCGCTTCGTTGTGCGACGCCGACAAATCTTTGCGAAGCAGCCGCCGAGTCGCGTTCGCCAAACGGTGCTTGCTCGTTCTCAGCCAAATGTGCGATCATATTGAGTTTAGGTGAGGCGTGCGGCGGCGCGCTGCGTGGAGGAGAACGAGAGTGATAAAGGAACTGGAGCAACTGGTTGCCCTGCAACATCTGGATACAGAGATACGTCACTTGAAATCGGAACTCGATGCCATTCCGCAAAGGCGCGCTGAGATCGAAACGGAGTTCGAACAGCGCGCCTTTGAATTTCGGGTCATCGAGAACCGGCGCGACGAGGCCCGAAAGCTACGCGATCAACTGGAGCGCAATTTGGACGAAACGCGTGCGCGTGCCGAAAGAGCCGAGCGGAACTTGATGTCGTCCAAAAACGAGAAGGATTACACCGCCGCGATTCGCGAAATCGATGCGGCGCGCAAACAGATCTCGCAACTGGAGACGCAGATCCTCGAACAGATGGAGGTCATCGAACAGGCCGACGCACAGATCAAAGAGCGCGAACCAGAGATCGTGCGCTTGCGCGCCGACCTCGAAGAGAAGCTTCGCCGGTTCGAGGAACAAACACGTCAACAAGCGCTCGCCCTCGAGTCGCGCCAGCGCGAACGTGAACAATTGGCCGCCTCTTTGCCGCGCCAGATCATCGCTCTCTACGACCGCATCAGCGCGCGCGTGCGCGATGGCGTCGCCGTCGTGGAAGCGCGCAACGGCTCGTGCACAGCCTGCTTCATGGCGCTGCGCCCACAGGTGATGGCCGAGATAAGACGCGGCGCCGAAATCATCCTTTGCGACAACTGCAGCCGCATCCTCTACTACGCGCCTCAAAGTTCGGAAAAGAGCGAATCCAAAGCCGCGTCGTGAAGGCGAGAAGCGAAGCTTGTCAACCGCGCAGTCCGACCAGCAGGAGCAACCAGCACAAACCGCCTATTCGTTCGATCTATCCTCGTTGTTCCTCCGGTAAAAGTCTTGAATCGATTCCACCTACAACTAGGCAAGGGAGTGTTCCGAACTGGCATCTGTCCCGCCCTCAAAAGCTGAGGGGGATTTTAAGTTTTCATCGCCTCGCCCGCCTTGACTTCGGTTTCAGCAGAAGGCTCTGTGTCGTTTGATGATCGCCTGTAGTCGTGAGCGTCTTGGCTTTGGTTTTGACCGGAGTCTGCGTGTCGTCCCTGCCCCCAGCCTCGTCCGCTGTCTACCAACGATCAAGCACAAAGGACAGCCGAACTGCGCTCTCGGGCTAGACATCTCACTCTCGACGCACACTCCCAGCAGCGCCGGTAAGTCAGCACAAGCCGCTCGTGACGACTCGATCAAACCTACGCGCTCACAACACACGCTCCGCTCAACGCACTCGCAAAAACTTCGCCCGCACTCCTATTTGCAGACTTACTCGCCCACAACACTCGCTCCGCTATCGTCTCCAGCCTCACTTAAAATGCAGCTTCGGATACCGGTTCGTCTCCGCCACCGGCTCCTCCAGGATCCCCAACACATCCGCCGACCACTCGCGCCGCTTCATCCCTAAGCCTGGTGGATACAAACATGACCCAAGCCGCCATGTCAGCTCCCATAACTCTTCTTCCTCGTCCAAGTCGCGCGTCACCTCGATCAACTCGCGTAACTGCAGTGCTTGATGAACTCTCGTTGCGCCAGGTCAGCCAAATCCCGGCTCGCAAAACTCGAAGCGTATCTCAGATCACGCTCACGCTTGAACCGGTCCAGCAACCGCTGCTTGCTCTGACCGACGTGCTTGGCCAGCGTGTGCCCGCCCAGCAGTTCGTGCACCTCCACGCTCCGCCGCTCCTCGTAGATCTGCCCCTGTGCGCGCAAAGGGCGTTTATTGGGAATGATCATGGTAAAATATCGCTCCCAAGCTTTTCCGAAGGCGGAGAGCGGAATCGTTATGGCGAAAAAGGGGTCCGTGCTCGTCGTTGACGACGAGGAGGTGATGCGCGATGTGCTGGAGACGCTGCTGTCGGCGGAAGGCTATCGCGTCGAGCTCGCGAAGACGGGCGAAGAGGGCGTGGAAGCTTACGCGCGCCGCCCTTTCGATGTCGTGTTGCTGGACGTTTCCATGCCGGGCATGGGTGGGCTGCGCGCGCTCGAAGAGCTCCTCAAACTCGATCCCGATGCCGTGGTCGTCATGATCACGGCCTACGCAACTTTCGACACGGCCATCGCGGCATGGGAACGCGGCGCTTTCGGTTGCATCAGAAAGCCTTTCCAAAACGAGCAGATCACGCAGACCGTGGCCGCCGGCGTCCGCCGCCGCCGCAAAGAGGAAGAGCGCCAAGCTCTGCGCCGCGCGATGAGCCGCGAGGTCGATCGTGGCGCCATCATCGGCCGCTCCGAAGCCATGCAAGCGATCTTCAGACTCGTCGACCAAGTGGCCCCGGCCCGCTCGACGGTGCTGATC
>CAKZOF010000288.1 GCA_937135995.1 uncultured Pyrinomonas sp. | reverse complement strand
TGTTCGGTGTTCTTGAACAGATAGATCTTCAGAAGTCGGGACGGAAGCGAGAATGGAAGTCGAGTTCAGCAATCCCGTGGAACGTTTAGCTGCGCAGGCGTTGGACAAATTGGCTGATCTGGTCGTTGGTCCAGCCTCTACGCTGCGCGACGGCGCGGAGCATCGGGGCGTCGAGTTGCCGCGCGACATGTACGCGCACAGGGAAGCGCAGACCGAGTGGTGGTACTACACTGGCCACGTCGAAACCGAGAGAGGGCGGCGATTGGGTTTCGAGTGGGTCTTTTTCAAGCGCCGGACCGATCTCGATCGATTCGGCGTCGTGCCGTTGCGTTTGATCGCCAATCCACTCTATCTGGCCCATTTCGCCATCACGGACGTCACCTGCGGGCGCTTCCGCTACGCACATCGCAAAAGCGCCAATGGCCCTCTAGATCTCCCAGCGAGCGCGAGCGTGCGGCGTTACCGCCTGCGCTTGGGCGACTGGACGGCGCGCGAACTTCACGGTCTACATATCTTGCGCGGCACGCTCGATGATCTCACGTTCGAAGTCGCCTTGAAGCCCGAAAAGCCGCCCGTGCTCAACGGGCACAACGGCGTCAGCTTCAAAGATCACGGCGAAGCGTCGCGCTACTTTTCGTTCACGCGCATGAGCGCCGAAGGCGAAATCGCTTGGCGCGGGCGCATCGAGAGGTGCGTCGGACAAGCGTGGATGGATCGTGAGTTCGGCACGTGGCGCGCGACCGAGAATCAGCGCGGTTGGGATTGGTTCAGCCTACAGCTTTCGGATAACACGGAGTTGATGGTTTATCATATACGCGACAGCGCCGGGCAACCATCGGCCTTTTCGAGCGGTACTTTCGTCGATGCCGAGGGACGCGCAACGCACCTGCAGCGCGAAGACTTTGCGCTACAGGTGCTCGGGCGGTGGCGTAGTCCGCATACGGGGGCGATCTACCCGAGCGGTTGGCAGATCCAAGTGCCACGCCTCTCGCTCGATCTCGCTGTCCGTCCGTTGCTCGACGATCAGGAGCTTGATACGCGCGGTACGACCATGGTCGTCTATTGGGAAGGCGCGTGCGAAGTCACGGGACGCAGCGGGGAACGAAGCGTCGATGGTCAGGCTTACGTCGAGTTGGTCGGCTACGATCGCTCGCACGAAAGACCCTCTTTCACGACCTTCTTGTTCGGCAGCGCGCTCGATCGTCGGTGGCGCAGCATCTTCGGATGAGGGACGAGACTTCGTTCAACGCGCGTGCAGCAAGGCGCGCATTTCAAACGACCGCAGTTTCGGACGAGAGAGGCAACCTCGTTTATCCGTTCGACGTCCGCACGGGAACGCAGGTGCAGCCTTTTGCCCCCGACGCTGGGAAGCAGTCGGTGAATAGCGAGCGGTTCGGTGTGAAGCCATGAGGAATGATCACGATCGATCGGAAGACCTGTATCGTCGCGCCGTATGGTTGATGCCCGGCGGCGTCAATTCTCCAGTGCGCGCTTTTCGTGCTGTGGGCGGAACGCCGCGTTTCATCCGCGAAGCCAAAGGCGCGATGATCACCGATGTCGATGGCCGGCGTTACGTCGACTATGTCGGTTCGTGGGGACCGATGATCCTCGGCCATGCGGATGAAGAGGTGATGGAGGCGATCAAGCGCGCGTTGGAACGAGGCACGAGCTACGGCGCGCCGACGGAGCTGGAGATCGAGATGGCCGCCGAGATCGTCGAGGCCGTGCCGTCTGTCGAGATGGTGCGCATGGTCAACAGCGGCACCGAGGCCGTGATGGCGGCGATCAGATTGGCCCGCGGCGTCACAGGGCGGAACAAGATCGTCAAATTCGAGGGCTGCTATCATGGGCACGTCGATAGTCTGCTCGTGCGCGCTGGGTCTGGCGTGGCGACGCTCGGTTTGCCCGATAGTCCGGGCGTCCCGGCGTCGCTAGCGCAGAATACTTTGACCGTTCCTTTCAACGACGCGGACGCTGTAGAGCGCGTCTTTGCCGAACACCGTGACATCGCTGCGGTGATCGTCGAACCGGTGGTCGGCAACATGGGATGCGTACCGCCGCGTCCCGGATTCCTCGCGCGTTTGCGCGACGTCGCGCGGCGCAATGGCGCGTTGCTCATCTTCGACGAAGTGATGACCGGTTTTCGGCTAGCGCGCGGCGGCGCGCAAGAGCTTTACGACGTGACGCCCGATCTGACCACGCTCGGCAAGATCATCGGCGGCGGTCTGCCGGTCGGAGCCTATGGCGGAAGCCGCGACATCATGCAGTACGTTGCGCCGGCTGGACCGGTTTATCAAGCTGGCACGCTCGCCGGCAACCCCATCGCAATGACGGCTGGCCTAGCGACGCTGCGACGCCTGCGCGACCCGCATGTCTATCGCCGCTTGGAAGAAGCCGGAGCGCGTCTCTGTGCCGGGTTGGTTGAAGCGGCGCGCGCGGCTGACGTGCCGATGACGATCAATCGTGTCGGTTCGATGTGGACCATCTTCTTCACCGATGGTCCGGTGTGGGATTGGACCACCGCTGCGCGCAGCGACCGCGCGCGTTTCGCGCGATTCTTCCATGCCATGCTCGACGAAGGCATCTATCTCCCGCCTTCACAGTTCGAGGCCGCTTTCATCAGCTTGGCCCACACGGACGAAACGCTCGAACGCACAGTCACTGCGGCACGAACTGCCTTCGCTTCGCTGAAGTGACGGACGGAAGCGCGAGGCTTTCCCGCGCGCACAATTGGGCTAGAGGCGGGGGCGAGAGAAGGGAGGCCGCTTCGCGCACGCACCATGCGTACTGCACGGGGCGAGCGGTTTGCAACCGAGCGAACGTCTATTCGCGCACGACGATGGTGCCGGACAGTAGATCGTGCAGGGCGCGCCCTTCGGTGTTGACAAGCGAATAGAGGAAGCCTAGGCCAAAGGTCGCCAGCGACAGCAAGAGCGCCAGCGCGCGGCGCGACGCCTGACCGAAGGTCGGTATCAAGCCGGTCCTTGCGTCCACCACACGCACCGAGACGAGCCACATGCCGAAGGTGCGTCCTGCAAAGGTGACAGCGGCGGCGAAGTAGAGAAAGGTCAGCGACAGGCAGATGCCGAGCATGACTGCGCGGACGCGCGGATCGACCCAATTGCTGCTCGTAATTTCGATGATGGCCGCAAACGGCGAAGAGAAGAACGCGACGACGAGAAGATCGACCGCCGCTGCGACCATGCGTGCCGAAAACGGCGCGCGGTCATCGATCAATTGACGGATCGAGGTCGCACGTCGTTGTTGTTCTTGTTCCGCTTCGAGACGCGCAATCACCGCGTCGTCGAGCACGCCGTCGAAGACACGACGCGGTTGCGGACGCCGTTCTTCGGCGGAAGATGCGCGCGCCCCGGCGTTGGGTGCGCGTGTGGTCGCTTCGCGCCGCGGCGCGGTCGGTGCCTCTTGTGGCTCATGCCGCGGCGATTCGGCGCGCGTCGCTTGATGAGGCGGCGTCTGTTTTTGCGCCACATCGCCTCGCGCTGCGACATCGCGAAGCACGTTCGGCGCTTTGCTCTCTGGCGGCGTTTGTTTGGGCTGTTCCGCCGGTGTCCGGCGCGGTGCTTCTGGCAGCGGAGAGCGCTGTTTCGATTGCGACGGGGCGATTTGCGGTCGGCGTTCCTTTTGCGGCGCGGCTTTCTCTTCCGTTTGCTGAACACGCGCCAACGCTGCTACCGCTGCTCCGCCACCGCTGGTCCGGTAAGCGACCGGTTGTTGGCGCGCGCGTTCCAGTCGCCGCAACGCCGCTGCGACGATCGGGTTGGTCGGCGTCTCGGGTTTGGAGATGATGCCAAAGGAAGGCGCTTCGTGGCGTTCTTCAGCGCGCGCCGCTTCGCGTGCGCGTCGTTCCTGGATTTCGCGCACGCGCGCGCTCAACTCTTTGCGCCACGCTGGCTGTGAAGTGCGCGCGTTGCCGGGAAATTCGATCAGCGTTGAACCTTTGTGCGTCGCTTCTTTGGCCTGCGCAACTGGCGAGCGCGTGTCCGGCGCAACGTCCGGTGATTCGCTTGCGGCGCGGCAGTGTGGGCATTGGTCCAGCGAATCGTCGAAGACGGCGTTGCATGCGCTACACTGCATCTTTGGTTCGAGCCTCCGTGGATAAAATCGTTCGGTCAGATCGGAACAGCGGTTCGGTTCCGATCCTCTAACCCTAGGCGCGTTGCGAAGTCGCGGCGGATGCTATCAGAAATCACTTTAAGTCGTCAATCGGAAAACATACAAGAGGCTGTGGTTGCCGTCGTTGGAACCGCAACATACAGTCTGGCCTCGCGGCTTAACTGTTGAAATGGTTGGCGTTTCGTTGAAACCGGGCGACCTTCACGCCCGCGCGCTGACCAGCGGGGCCCGGCGAAGTTTCAACAGAGAACAGGGGCTAAAGCGGTTGGCGTCCGGCGAAACCGGCATCCCATTCGTGCCACCACTCGATGCGGTCGCCCTCACCTAGGTGCCAGCAAAGAAGCACCACTCGTCCGTCGCGCATGTGCGGGAAATCGACCAGCCCACGGTCGATGTCTTTCAGTTGCACGCCGAGCGCTGCGAGTTCGGCCATCTTTTCAGTGAGTTGCACGAGCGCGGCGGCATAGAGCGCGCCGCCTTGGATGCCGCCGGCTCGGACGGACTTGTCAGCAGCAGCGCGCGCTTGATCGCGCAACGCGCGCAAGCGACCGTGCGCGCGTTGGATGTCGACCAAAATGGCGCGCACGGTCGGAAGCAGACGGTTGGCCTCTTCGACGGTGAAGAGTTTCATCGCGTTCGGCGCAGCTTCGATGAACGATTCTTCGTCGAAAGCGAGGTTCCCGAGATCAATCGTCCGTCACGCGGATCAGATCGCTCGCCCCGCTCTGCCCTTCGCGCGCGTGGAAAGGATCGCCATCGGAGACGATGATCCTGAAGGATCCGCTTCCCACCTCGGTGTTTGCGGCGTCGTGCGTCTCATCGCGCGCCGCTTCGGCGGACGTTTGCGCCGTTGGGTTGGTACGTTGTCGATCATGGGCCAGCGATTGCTCGTTGGTCTCCGTATGGTGGCGTAGGTGATCGTGCGTGTAGCGCTCGTAGTAGCGCGAATGGTGGTGCGGATCTTTGCGGATGTGGTCGGCGATCTCGCCCAGATCGATGAAGTAATCGGCGACATCGATCAGCTTCGGCGCTGTGTTGGAGCGAAAGCCAGCGACTTCCACGCGACACCCTTTGTAGGCAACGGCATTAACTGCGTAAACGAAATCTTCATCACCCGAAACGAGCACCGCTGTATTGTAACGCCCAGCGAGCGTCAGCATGTCGACCGTGATCTCGACATCGAGGTTGGCTTTGCGCGTGCCATCGTAAAAGGTTTTCAGTTCTTTCTGCACGACGCGGAAACCGTTGCGGCGCATCCAGAGCAGAAAGTTTTGCTGCCGTTCAGCTCCGGCATCCACGCCCGTGTAGAAGAAGGCGCGCAACAAGCGTCCGTCTCCGAGCAAGACGCGAAGCAGCTTGTTGTAGTCGATGTCTATGTTGTGAAAGCGGGCTGCGTGAAAGAGATTGTTGCCATCGATGAAGACTGCTACGCGCCCACGATAACCCAATTGCCATGAAATGTTGTTGGTTGGGTCGTAATACATAGTTTTTGATTGAACGCTCCGAAAAAGAAGAGGCTCGTGAACTTCTCGTTCATAGGATGCCGTTTCGACCATTCCAGGTCAAGCCTTTGAGAACGTCAAAGACAACGGGTTCAAGCCTTTCAAGGCCGACGGCGAAAGAGCGCCGGCGCGGCATCTATGTTTTTGGATGAACGGAAGCCGGCGTCGCGCTGCTCGCTCGTGCATGCCGATCAACGCGGAGCGGCGAGCGGTTCGCCAGTGCGCGCGTCGATGTAAGCCGGCGCGCTTGGCCCGACGACTTCCCATGCGAGATGAAAGTTCAATGTGGAAGGCGGCTGAACCAAGGGAAAGATGACCACGCGCCGCGCGGAAGTCCCGCCCGCGCGCCGTACCGCTTGCTCGGCGCTGACGATCGGTCGAAGCTCCGCGATGCCGCGTGCGACGCGACCAGCATCCGGAATGGCTGAACTAGCGAGGTTCAATAACCGGCCGTCCGGCAAGGCCGTGATCTCCACCGCGCCGTAGCCATCTGCGAGCGGATAGACGAAAGCAGCCTGCCGATAACGCAGGATGCGGCTGCCTTGCGGGCCATCTTCCACCGCGACGAGCGACAGCACGGTGGGTTCAGCACCAAGGAGCGTCGCGTGAGCGGCGATGAAGCGGCGCGCCGCTTCGCGCAGTTCGTTTTCGCTCATCATCTCTTGTAGGCCAATATGTGGCAGGCGCAGGCGGGTCGGCAGCTGAGGCAAAGCGCGAATCGTCGCCGTCACGGGATCGAGTTCGGGAGCAGGTGCGCGTTCGATCCCTTGACTGCGCACAAGCTGCGCCCACGCGGCCAATGCTTGCTCGCGACGCGAGGCTCCGAACGTCAGACTTGGCGGATAGGAAGGAGTTTTCGCGCGCGGCGGCCCCGTTTCGGGGCGCGGCGCAAATGGTCGGCAAGCACCGCCGAGCGCGGCCATAAGCGCGAGCAAAAAGATCTTTCGACCGGCTCTCATGTGGTCCAGTGCCGAACGGGCGGCGCCTGCCTCTTTTGTGGTCGAAGCCCGTTCGTGCGCGCGGATTATAGCGCACCAGCCGTTGGCGATTGCAAAGCCACGTGACGGGCGCGATAATCTCCAGTGTGATGCAGACTCGCCCGCCGAGCGATCGGGATCCGAGGTGGACGCAAGCCGAGCTGGTCCAGTGCGAAAGCTGTGCGCGGCACAACGCTCCAACGCGAACGCATTGTCTTTATTGTGGCGCCGCGCTTCCGGCGAAAGGGATCGTCTCGACTGATGGTCGCGCGATGGTCCGATGTTTAGAGGAGTGGGAGCGTGGATTCAACGTCTGCACGCTACGCGACGCCGCGCACGCCGCTGGCTGTTCGGCGCAGTTGGCCGCGTACTTGGGCGTTGAAGAGGATCTGCTACGCAACGCGCTGGCGACCGCGTGTGCGCTGCCCTTGGCGCGCGTCGCCACGCCAGAGCAAGCTCGATCTGTGCAGCAGGGGATACCGGAGGCGAGCTTCGAGACCGCGATCGTCGCCGACGACGAGTTGGACGGCGATCCGCCGCTGCGCGTGCGTCGATTGGCTTTGCTCGATGAGCAGTTGGCGGGGTGGACCATGCTTGATGAGCGCGTCACTGTGGACTGGGACGAAGTGCGGCTCATCGTTCGCGGACGCATTCGCAGGCACCGACTGGAAGTTGAAGAGCGCAGCGGGCGGCGCGTGGAAGCGCCCGAGATCATCGAGGCGCGCGATTTCACGTCGGACCATCTGGTGGTCGATCTGTTCGGCGCGGCGGCGCGGCGGTGGCGTATCGTCGCGCATGGCTTCGATTTCGGCTGCCTCGGCGAACGAAGGAGCATGTTGGCCGAAGAGAACTTGAACGTGCTGGTCGAAGAGCTCGCGCGGCGGGCGAGCCGAGCTGTCTGCGATGATCTTTACGACAAGGTGCGCCGGTGGCTCGACGTCGTGTGGCCGCCCACGACGCGCACGGAATCGGCTGGCGTGCGGCGGGCCGGATTAGGTCGCGTGCATACAGCGACGAACACTTTAGTGAGCAACGAACGGCAATTCGCGCGCTACGGCAGTTTGCAACTCAAGGCGCTCGAGCGGATAGGCGGTGCAGCGTGAAGTTCAATGTCGGAGACAACAGGGCGAGCGCGATCATCTACGGAGTGGCGCCTGTGGTCGAAGCCTTGCGCGCCGGAACGCGCTCGGTCGAAAGGGTTTTGATCGCCGAAGGCGCACATCATGCGCGGTTGAGCGGGCTGCGCGAGGCGGCGCGCGCCAGCGGCGTCCCCGTGTTGCGCGTGCCGCGCGCGGAATTGGATCGCCTCGCCGCACATGCTAACCACCAAGGTGTGATCGCTGTGGTGGCGGCCGCGCGTTATGCCGAGGCGACCGAAACGCTCGATCGTTTGGCGCAACGGGTCGGCACAGCCGATCCGCCGCTTGCGCTCGTGCTCGACCGCGTCGAAGATCCGCGCAATCTGGGCGCCATTGTGCGCACGGCGGAGTGCGCCGGCGCTCATGCCGTCTTCATTCCAACGCGACACGCCGCCGGACTGACCGAGGCAGCTGCCAAAACGGCCGCTGGCGCGCTCGAATACGTGCCCGTGGCGCGCGTGGCCAACATCGCGCAGCTCGCCGAAGAGTTCAAACGGCGCCACATCTGGACCGTAGGCACGGCGTCGGACGGCGAGATGGTCTATACCGACTGGGATTGGACGCAGCCGTGCGCGCTCTTTCTCGGCAGCGAAGGCGCTGGTTTGCGGCGACTTGTGCGCGAGCGATGCGACGTGGTGGTGCGCGTTCCGCTGCGCGGGCGGACGGAATCTTTGAACGTTTCGGTGGCGGCAGGCGTAGTTCTCTTCGAGGCGCTGCGCCAGAGAAGAGCAGCAGGGCTCGTTTGAAGGCGTCGGCGGTAATCCAAGTGTCGGAGGTCGGAGATGTTCTGTCCAAAATGTGGGATGAAAAACACGGACGATGCGAAGTTCTGTCGCGCCTGCGGCGCAAACATCAGCCTCGTTCCACAAGCGCTCGAAGGGAAGCTCCCCGATGCGAACGTCCTAGAAGCATCGGAGTGGTGGAAAGATTTGATTGCTCCGCCGAGCATCGAAAAGGGCGTGCGCGAAATCTTCACGGGAATCGGATTTCTGCTGATCGCCTTCGCCGTTCTGCTCTTTGCACCTGGCGGCTCGATGTGGTGGTTCTGGATGCTGATCCCTGCTTTTGCGCTGCTCGGCGGCGGCATTGGTCGGATCGTGCGCGTGCGTCGCGACAAAGCGCTGCGCGCGCGCTTGAATGTCGGCGCGCCTCTTCGTCAAGTGCCCGGCGCGCAAAACTCGTCGTCGGCGAGCG